>NZ_JBEYZD010000007.1:0-177082 GCF_040645895.1 Streptomyces olindensis
ACGCCCACCCCCAGTGGCCCGGGCGCGGCGGGCGCGGGGGGGGGGCCCCTCGCGGGGGGGCACGACGCGGCGGGGGCCGGCGTGGTGAGGCGGACAGCGGCCCTTTCGTGTGTGCGGGCGGCCCGCCCGGTTCAGCCCTGCTGGAAGAGCTCCGCGGGCAGGGGCTTGAGGAGCGCGTACAGGTCGTCCGTGATGGGGCGGTCCCAGGCGGCGATGGTCACCAGGACGTTGTCGCTGCGGTCGAACTGGACGCAGGAGATGCGGCCCTCGGAGAGCTTGACGCGCCGCACGATCAGGAGGTTGTCGCCCTGCATGACGGGGACGTCCTCGGTGCCGACGACGGTGACCTCCTCGTCGTTCTCCAGCGCCAGGAGCAGCTGGGCCACCTCGAAGGGCACCTCGCCCTCGGGGACGTCGCGGGCCGGGGAGCCCTCCGGCAGATTGCCGATGATCATCGCGGGGCCGCGACCGCCGAACAGGTCGTAGCGCAGGAAGACGCCCTGGCAGGTGCCGTCGGGCGCGGGCAGCAGTCCCGCACCGAGGTTGCCGGGCCAGTCGCCCGGGTCCATGGCCAGTACGTCGAAGTCGGGCCCGGCGGGAGTGGCGCTGCGGCGGCGGAGGAACGACATGTCGCCCATGGTACGTGCCCCGGCCTGCGAAGTGCCGGGCGGGCGGCGCACCGAGTCGGACCGGATCGCGGCCCGCGCCGCCGCCGGGGGCCGGGCCACTCGGGCCGTGCCGGCCCTAGGCCGTCGCCTTGTGGCGCTGGTGGTGGCGGGCCACCCGGGCGCGGTTGCCGCAGGACGGCTTGCACCACTCCTGGCGTGCGTGCTCCTTGAGGAAGTACCGCACGCAGCGTGGTGCGTGGCAGGCCCGCAGCCGCTCGCGTTCGGGGCTCGCGAGGAACGCGATCACCGCGTGCGCGAGGGACGAGGTGAGTTCGTCGTCGGGGCGGACGGGCCGCCGGTGCACGACGGGGGCGGCCTCGTCGGGCCAGTGCAGGACGGGCACGGTGGGGGTGCGGGCGGCCGCCTCGTTCAGGAGGCGTACGGCTTCCGGCACGGGCAGCAGGCGGGCCGCGTCGGCGGGGCTCGGTTCGCCGGGGCGCACGGCCCGGGCGAAGAGCGCGCGGACGGCGGCCCGCAGTTCGCGGACGGCGGCGAGCTGCGCGGCGCCGGCGGTGAAACGGCCGGTGTCGGGCAGGATCTCGGGGTGGGCCCGGACCCAGGCGGTCAGGCCGGCCGGGTCGGTCAGGTCGTCGGTGACGCCGCCGCTCCCGTCGTGCCGGATGGTGAGGGCCAGGTCCAGGGCGAGCCGGGCGTCCCTGCTGATCGGTTCCCGCATGCGGCTAATGATAGGCCGACCGGTATCCATTACCCGATCGGTATCCATTACCCGACTGGTATCCATGACCCGATCGGTATCCATGACCCCGACCGGTATCCATGACCGCGAGGTCAGTCCTCCGGCGGCGCGGGTGGGACCACCGCGACGGGGGCGGCCGAGTGCAGCAGGACGGCGTGGGTGACCGAGCCCATCATGCGGGCGGGTGCCAGCAGGTGCCGCCGGTGGCGGCCCACGACGACGAGGTCGGCGCCCGGGGAGGCCGCCACGAGGTGGCCGGCCGCGTCGCCCGGAGCCGGGACCGGCTCGGTCGGGACGTCGGGGTGCCGTTCGCGGTGCGGGGCGAGGAAGCCCTCGGCGAGGACCCGGGCCTCGTCCTCGATCACGTCCTGGTCGACGATCGGCGGCGCCAGTTCCCCGGGCAGCATCCAGGGCTGCGCGGGCCAGGGGTAGGCGGCGATCGCCTGGAGCCGGGCGCCGCGCCGGGCGGCCTCGGCGAAGGCGAACTCGAGGGTGGCCTCGTCGGGCCCGTCGACCTTGAGGCCGACGACGACCCGCGGGCCGGGACCGGCCGGTGCCTCGCCGTACACCTCGCGTCCGGGCGGGGGCACCACGACGACGGGGCACTCGGCGTCGCGGGCGGCGGTCATGCTGTTCGAACCGAGCAGCAGGCCGGCGAAGCCGCCGCGGCCCCGGGAGCCGAGGACCAGCAGCTGGGCGGTGGCACCCAGTTCGGGCAGCAACGCGGAGGTCGCGCCCTCCAGGCCGACGTACTCGGTGGCCGGCAGCCCGGCGCGGCCTGCCAGATGGGCCCGGACCCGGTCGAGGACGGGGTCGTCCTGCGGGTCGGTCGGCCCGGCGGCGAGGAACTCGGGCTGTGCCCAGTGGGCGTACTGGCGGACGTGCGCGACGCGCAGGGGCGCCGAGCGCCGACGAGCGGCGTCGACGGCCCACTCCAGGGCACGCAGGCTGCCGTCCGAACCATCGACCGCCACGACGACCGGCAGGGTGCTCATGGGTCCTCACCTCCGGGACACGACCGTTGTCTCCCCGGGGCCAGCCTGGCTCAAGTGGCGGTCCCGGGGCGGTGCCTCGGTTCGCGTGTCCCCGAATGCGGGCGGAACACCCCCGGATCGGCCGTCGGATCGGCCGTCGGATCACGGCCGCCCCGCAACGTCTCAGGTGAGGTCGAACTCCCCTTCCCGCGCTCCCGAGACGAACGCGCCCCACTCGGCGGGCGTGAAGATCAGGGAAGGGCTCTCGGGGCGGCCACTGTTCCGCATGGCGATGAAGCCTTCCACGAAGGCGATCTGCACATCCCCCAGGCCTCGGCTGCTGGACTGCCACTGTGCGTTGGTGAGGTCCAGGTCCGGCTTGTCCCAGCCCATGAGCGGGCGCTGCTGGGTGGTGGTCTCGGCCACGTCCGTGCTCCTCCCGATTGCGTCGTCCGCGGCCAGCCTAGCGATCGCGTCCCATGGCCAACAGGGCACGTGAGGGGGACCTTTCACGAGTCCGGGGGCCGGTCTCCCACGAGCCACATGGAGAAGAACTGCGATCCACCGCCGTAGGCGTGCCCCAGGACCCTGTGGGCGCCCTCCACCTGGTGTTCTCCGGCCTGGCCGCGCACCTGGAGCGCCGCCTCGGCGAAGCGGATCATGCCGGAGGCGCCGATGGGGTTGGTGGACAGGACACCGCCCGACATGTTGACGGGCAGGTCCCCGTCCAGTTCGGTGACGCCCGCCTCGGTGAGTTTCCAGCCCTCGCCCTCGTCGGCGAAGCCGAGGTTCTCCAGCCACATGGGTTCGTACCAGGAGAACGGCACGTAGATCTCGGCGCCGTCGATCTCGCGGCGGGGGTCGGTGATCCCGGCCTGCCGGTAGACGTCGGCCGCGCAGTCCCGCCCGGCCTGCGGGGAGACGAAGTCCTTGCCGGCGAAGAGGGTCGGTTCGCTGCGCATGGCGCCGCCGAGCATCCAGGCGGGCGGGCGCGGTGCCCGGGCGGCTCCGGCCCGGTCGGTGAGGATCATGGCGCAGGCGCCGTCGGAGGAGGGGCAGGTCTCGGAGTAGCGGACGGGGTCCCACAGCATGGGCGAGGCCATCACCTTCTCCAGGGTGATGTCGTGCTCGTGCAGGTGGGCGTAGGGGTTCTTCAGGGCGTTGCGGCGGTCCTTGTAGGCGACGAGGGCGCCGATCGTCTCGGGTGCGCCGCTGCGTCGCATGTAGGCGCGGATGTGCGGGGCGAAGAACCCGCCGGCCCCGGCGAGCAGGGGCTGCTGGAAGGGGATGGGCAGGGACAGGCCCCACATGGCGTTCGACTCGGACTGCTTCTCGAAGGCGAGGGTGAGGACGGTGCCGTGGACGCGGGCGGCGACGAGGTTCGCGGCGACGAGCGCGGTGGATCCGCCGACCGAGCCGGCGGTGTGCACGCGGAGCATGGGTTTGCCGACGGCGCCGAGGGCGTCGGCGAGGTAGAGCTCGGGCATCATGACGCCCTCGAAGAAGTCGGGCGCCTTGCCGATCACGACGGCGTCGATGTCGGCCCACGTCAGCGCGGCGTCGTCCAGGGCCCGGCGGGCCGCTTCGCGGACCAGTCCCGCGATCGAGACGTCCCGGCGGGCCGCGACGTGCTTGGTCTGGCCGATGCCGACGACGGCCACGGGCTCCTTGCTCATCGGGGCTCCCCTTCGAGGACGGCGACCAGGTTCTGCTGGAGGCAGGGGCCGGACGTGGCGTGGGCGAGGGCGCGGTCGGACACGCCGCGGTGGATGCGGGCGGCGGCCTCTCCGAGGCGGATGAGGCCGGCGGCCATGATCGGGTTGGCGGCGAGGGCGCCGCCGGAGGGGTTGACGGTCACGTCGTCGCCGAGGCGGAGGGCCTTGCGCAGGACGATCTCCTGGGCGGTGAAGGGCGCGTGCAGCTCGGCGGTGTCGACGGGCTGTTCGAAGGCGCCGGCCCGTTCGGCGGCCAGCCGGGTGGAGGGCGAGTCGGTCAGGTCGCGCACGCCGAGGCCGTGGGCTTCCGTGCGGTGGTCGATGCCGCGGATCCAGGCGGGGCGCGCGCACAGCTCCCGGGCCCGGTCGCCCGCCGCGAGGATCACGGCGGCGGCCCCGTCGCCGATGGGCGGGCAGTCGCCGGTGCGCAGGGGCCGCACGAGGTGGTCGCCCTGCGGCACGGCGCCTCGCAGCTGGGCGTGGGGGTTGGCGGCCGCGTTCTCCCGGTTGCGGGTGGCGACGGCGGCGAGCGCCGGTTCGTCGCTGTCGCCCGCGTCGATGAGGGCCTGCGCCTGGAGGGCGGCGAGGGCCACGGAGTCGGGCCACAGGGGCGCCACGTAGTAGGGGTCGAGCTGGCGGGTGAGGACGTCGCGGACCGGGCCGGGCGAGGACTTGCCGTACGCGTAGACGAGGGCGGTGTCGGCGTCGCCGGTCAGGAGTTTGGTCCAGGCCTCGTACAGGGCCCAGGCGCCGTCCATCTCGACGTGCGACTCGGAGATCGGAGGCCAGGCTCCGACGCCGTCGAGGGCGAGGGTGAAGGAGAAGGCGCGGCCGGCGAGGTAGTCGCTGGAGCCGGAGCACGTGAAGTCGATGTCGGCGGTCTTCAGGCCGGTCCGGTCGAGGACCTCGTGCAGCACCGGCATGAGCATCTCCACCTCGGAGAGCTCGTCGTCGGCGCGTCGGTGGTCGGTCTGGGCGAAGGCGACGACGGCGATCTCGCGGCCCCTCGGTGCGCTCGTCACAGCAGCTCCTTGTAGGTGTCGTAGTCCGCGTCGGGCTCGCCCGTGGGCCGGTAGTGGTCGGGGTAGCGGGCGCCCTCGGTCCACACGGGTTCGACGCGCAGCCCCATGCGGACCTCGTCGTACGGGATGCCGCCGATCCGGCCGTGCAGCGCGAGGTCGGCGCCGTCGAGGGCGATGTGGGCGTAGACGTACGGCACCTCGATGTCGAGGTTCTTCGCCTTGATGTTGACGATGCAGAACGTGGTGACGGTGCCGCGCGGCCCGACCTCGACCTGCTCGGATGTGGCGACCCCACATGTGGGGCACGCACCCCTCGGCGGGACGTACACCTTGCGGCAGGCCGGGCAGCGCTCGCCGACGGTCCGGCGGCCGGAGAGGGCGTTGATGTAGGCGGTCTGGGCGCGGCCGGGTGAGTAGGTGTAGTCGAGGCGGGCGGCGGCGACGATGCCGGTGACCGGGTCCTCGAACACGCCGGTGTGCCCGGCCGGTCGGCCCGGGGCGCCGTCGTACGGCTCGAAGCAGGCGATGTCCGTGATGGCGCCGGTGCGTTCCGCCGCCCAGCGGACGCGGACGCGCATGCCGGTGCGCACGGCGTCGGGGCCGGGGGCGTCGAGGGCGTGCAGGAGGGCGGTGTCGGCGCCGTCGAGGCGGACCAGGACCCAGGCGAAGGGCGTGGTGAGGGGCTGGCCGCGGCGGGGGGCGTGGTTCCAGGCCCAGGTGGTGACGGTGCCGGTGGGGGCGACCTCGACCAGGTCGCGGATCTCCTCGGCGGTGACGGGGTCGTACTCGACGGGCGGGACGAGGACGCGGCCGTCGCCGGTGCGCACGCCGAGGACGACGCGTTCGCGCAGGCCGGTCAGGAAGGCGCTCTGGACGGGGCCGAGGGAGCGGGTGAAGGGGAACTCGACGACGAGGGGGGCTTTGAGGACTTCGGGCATGGAGCGGGGCTCCTTCGGTCAGGCGCGTTTGTAGACGGGCGGTCGCTTCTCCGCGAAGGCGCGGGCGCCCTCCTTGGCGTCGGCGGTGTCGAAGACGGGCCAGCCGCGCGTCAGTTCGGCCGCGAGGCCGTCGGACTCGGTCATCTCGGCGGTCTCGTAGACGGAGGCCTTGACGGCCTCGACGGCCAGCGGGCCGCAGGCGTTGATCCGTTCGGCGATCTCCAGGGCCCGGTCGAGCGCGGTGCCGTCGGGGACGACGTGGCCGATCAGGCCGATGGCGGCGGCCTCGCGGGCGCTGTAGGGGCGGCCGGTGAGCAGCATTTCCAGGGCGTGGGTGCGCGGGATCTGGCGGGGCAGGCGGACCGTGGAGCCGCCGATGGGGAACAGGCCGCGCCGCACCTCGAACAGGCCGAAGGTCGCGGACTCGCCGGCGACGCGGATGTCGGTGCCCTGGAGCATCTCGGTGCCGCCCGCGACGCAGTACCCCTCGACGGCGGCGATCACCGGCTTGCGCGGGCGGTGGTGGCGCAGCATCGCCTTCCAGTGCAGGTCGGGGTCGGCCTTGAGCCGGTCCCGGTACTCCTCGCCCGCCATGCCGTTCCCGGCGAGCGCCTTGAGGTCCATGCCCGAGCAGAACGAGCCGCCCGCGCCGGTGAAGACGATCGAGCGGACCGAGTCGTCCGCGTCGGCTTCCAGCCAGCCGTCGTAGAGGCCGACGAGCATCGGCAGCGAGAGCGCGTTCCTCGCCTCCGGCCTGTTGAGCGTGAGCACCAGTGTGGCGCCTTCGCGCTGCACGGTGAGGTGTTCCGTCCCGCCCATGGCGAACTCCCCTCTCCTGGAACGAGAACAGGTTGCAGTAGGCGGTGAGGCACTTCAAGGGTTTTCTGACAGACAGTCAGATTTTCTGGCGCGGGCCCTTCACAGTTGGAGCGGCCTTTGCTCTGATGACCGGCGAACCGTCCGATGCCAGGCACGTCCCGGGGTCAGGAGGAGCGGTGGAGTACAACCTTGCCGACCTGTTCGAGTCGGTCGTCGACGTCGTTCCCGGCCGTGAGGCGCTCGTCCACGTCGACCATCCCGGTACGGGCGCGGAGCGCCGGCTGACGTACGCGGAGCTGGACGCGGCGGCCAACCGCGTCGGCCACCATCTGCTCGACAGCGGGATACGGCCCGGTGAGCACGTGGGCCTCCACCTCTACAACGGCGTGGAGTACCTCCAGACGGTGCTGGGCTGCCTGAAGGCGCGGATCGTCCCGGTCAACGTCAACTACCGCTATGTGGAAGAGGAGTTGGTGTACCTCTACCGGGACGCGGATCTGGTGGCGCTGGTCTTCGACGCGGAGTTCACCGACCGGGTGGCGGCGGCGCGGCCCCGTGCAGGGAAGCTGCGGCATCTGATCCGGGTCGGGGCGTCGGCGCCGGAAGCGGCCGCGGTGCCCTGTGTGGAGTTCGCCCATGTGGAGGCCACCGGGTCCCCTGAGCGGGGCTTCCCGGCGCGGTCCGGCGATGACCAGTTCATCATCTACACCGGCGGTACGACCGGGATGCCCAAGGGTGTGATGTGGCGGCAGGAGGACCTGTTCTTCGCCGGTCTCGGCGGGGGCGCGCCGACCGGTGAGCCGGTGAAGAAACCGGAGGAGCTGGCCGAGCGGGTCGCGGCGGGCGGTGCGGGGATCACTTTCTTCCCCACGGCTCCGCTGATGCACGGCACCTCCACGCTCACGGCGTTCATCGGCTTCAACTTCGGGCAGCGGGTGGTGATCCACCGCAAGTTCGTGCCCGAGGAGGTGCTGCGGACCGTGGAGAAGGAGAAGGTCAGCAGCATCTCGCTGGTGGGCGACGCGATGCTGCGGCCGCTGGTCGACGCGTTGCGCGGCCCGCTGCGGCACATCGACCGTTCCTCGCTGTTCAGCGTGTCGTCGTCCGGCGCGATCATGTCGGACACGGTCCGCCGGCAGTTCCAGGAGCTGGTGCCGAACGCCATGGTGCTGAACAACTTCGGCTCCTCGGAGTCCGGGTTCAACGGGACGGCGACCGAGGACTCGGGCCCGGAGCGGGGCTTCCGGGTCCGCGTGAACGCCCGCACGCAGGTGGTGGATCCCGCCACGCACGAGCCGGTGGACGTGGGCGAGGTGGGCCGGGTCGCCCAGTGCGGACATGTGCCGCTCGGCTACTACAACGATCCGACCAAGACCGCCGCGACCTTCTTCGAGAAGGACGGCGAGCGGTGGGTGCTGCTCGGCGACATGGCCACCGTCGACGCGGAGGGTGTGGTGACCGTCCTGGGCCGTGGCTCGCAGTGCATCAACACCGGCGGCGAGAAGGTGTACCCGGAGGAGGTCGAGCAGGCGCTCAAGTCCCACCCGGACGTCTACGACGCGCTGGTGGCCGGGGTGCCGGACCCTCGGTGGGGACACCATGTGGCGGCCGTGGTGCAACTGCGCGAGGGTGCGGCGCGCCTGTCGCTGGAGGACCTCCGGACGCACTGCCGTGACCGGCTGGCCGGCTACAAGATCCCGCGGCAGCTGGTGATCAAGGACGCCATCCAGCGGTCGCCGAGCGGCAAGGCGGACTACCGGTGGGCGCGCGAGGTGGCGGTGGCGGCGGACGGGTGAATCTCCGGCCCGTCGATTGAACCCTGGGTGACGTACGGACGTACTGGTGGTGGCAGGCTCGGTCACTGGGCTGTGTTTGCCATGCCATCGCAAGACCGCACGGAAGGACCCCCGGGTGTCGCTCTTCACTCGCTCCCACCAGCAGTCGGACACGACCGAGGGCGGGGCGGAACCGGCTGACGACACGGGGGCGGTGGCACCGGGCGGGGAATCGGATACGGAGGATCCGGACGGCGGGAAGGAAGCGGCCGCGTCAGGCGATGACGTCGGCGCGGACGGTGGGACGGAAGCAGCCCCGTCAGGCGACGCTGCCGGCACGGACGGCGGGACGGAAGCAGCCCCGTCAGGCGACGCCGCCGGCACGGACGGCGGGACGGAAGCAGCCCCGTCAGGCGACGCCGCCGGCACGGACGGCGGGACGGAAGCAGCCCCGTCAGGCGACGCTGCCAGCACGGACGGCGGGACGGAAGCAGCCCCGTCAGGCGACGCTGCCAGCACGGACGGCGGGACGGAAGCAGCCCCGTCAGGCGACGCCGCCGGCACGGACGGCGGGACGGAAGCAGCCCCGTCAGGCGACGCCGCCGGCACGGACGGCGGGACGGAAGCAGCCCCGTCAGGCGACGCTGCCGGCGACGGCGATGGCGCCCGCGGCGGCGATGTCGATGGCAGCGCGTCCGGCCCGGACGGCGTCACCGCCGCGCGTCGAGAAGGCGGCGACACCGGCGCCGCGGGCGAAGCCGCCGCGGACCCCGCTCCGGACGTCACTCCGGACACCGCTCCAGACGCCCCATCGGGCGTGCCGAGGCCCGGCTGGTTCGGCTGGCGGCGGCGCCATCCCCGCACCGCACGCGGCGTCTCGATCGGGACGACCGTGCTGGCCGGTGTGCTCGTGCTGTTCGCGCTGCTCGTGCCGAACCGCATCGAGCGGGTCGAGTTCGCCTCGTTCGTCCGCATCCCGGCCGAGGGCGTGCTCCTCGCGGGCCTGCTGCTCGCGCTGCCGCCGAGGCCCCGGCGGATCATGGCGGTCGTCACGGGCGTGTTCCTCGGGCTGACCACCATCCTGAAATTCGTCGACATGGGCTTCTACCAGATCCTGGCCCGGCCCTTCGACCTGGTCCTCGACTGGATCCTCATCGAGCACGCCACGGACTTCCTGAGGGAGACGTTCGGCCGAACCGGCCAAGTGCTGGCCGTGATCGGCGTGATCGCCCTGTTCATCGCGCTGCTCGTGCTCACGACGCTCGCGGTGGTGCGGCTGACGAACCTGATGGTCGGTCACCGCCCCGTCGCGGCCCGTACGACGCTGATCCTCGGTACGACGTGGATCACCTGCATGACCCTGGGCGTGCAGATCGGCGGCGTGCCGATCGCCACGAAGGGCAACGCCGAGTTCCTCGGCAACCGGGTGGAGCAGGTGCGCGCGGGACTGAGGGACGCCCGGGTCTTCGAGAAGCAGGCGGCCGTGGACGCCTTCGCGAAGACGCCTCCGGACCAGTTGCTGACGGGCCTGCGCGGCAAGGACGTCCTGTTCACCTTCATCGAGAGCTACGGCCGGGTGGCGATCGACGACCCGGCGATGGCGCCGCGGATGGACGCGGTGCTCAAGGAGGGGACGAACTCGCTGAAGGCGGCCGGGTTCGAGTCGCGCAGCGGCTGGCTGCAGTCGCCGGTGACGGGCGCGGGCAGCTGGCTCGCCCACTCGACGTTCCTGTCCGGCCTGTGGATCAAGAACCAGCAGCGGTACCGCAGCCTCACCACGAGCGACCGCATGACGCTGACCAAGTACTTCGGGAAGACCGGTGCCTGGCGGACCGTCGGCATCGTGCCGGGTGTGCGCCGGGCCTGGCCGGAGGGGAAGTTCTTCGGCCTGGACCACATCTACGACTCCGAGCACCTCGGCTACCACGGCCCGTACTTCAGCTGGACGCCGGTGCCCGACCAGTTCAGCATGGAGGCGTTCCAGCGTCTGGAGCACGGCAGGAAGGACCGTGAGCCGATCATGGCGGAGATCATCCTGGCCTCCAGCCACAACCCCTGGTCCCCCATCGCGCGGATGATCGACTGGGAGGACCTCGGCGACGGCTCGGTGTTCCACCGGATCAAGAAGGAGGGCACCAACCCCACGGAGGTGTGGAAGGACCCGGAGAAGGTCCGCACCGAGTACCGCAAGGCCGTCGAGTACTCGATCCGCAGCCTCACCGAGTGGGTCGAGCGCTACGGCGACGAGGACACGGTGCTCGTCTTCCTCGGTGACCACCAGCCGGTGCCGACGGTCACCGCGGGCGACACCGGCAAGGACGTGCCGGTCACGATCGTCGCCCGGGACGAGAAGGTCCTGGACCGGGTCGCCGACTGGGGCTGGACGGACGGTCTCAAGCCCGCGCCGGACGCGCCCCGGTGGGGCATGGACAAGTTCCGCGACCGCTTCATGACGGCGTACGGTCCGCAGGGCTGAGCCGGCGTCAGTCCATCCGCGAGGCGAGGAGTTCCCCGAGCTTGCCGAGGCCCTGACTCCACCCCTCCTCGTGCAGGGCACGCCGCCGCTCCGTGGCGAAGACGCCCTGGTCGAGGTCCAGTTCGGAGCGCGTGGTGTCGATGTCGTGGAGGGACAGCGTCACCACCGTCTCCCGGTCCTCGGGGTCGGGGTCCTCCCAGCGGAAGGTGTACGACAGGCGTTCGGGGGGCGCCACCTCGATGAACTCGCCCACCAGGTGGAACAGTTCGCCTTCCGGGGGCTGCATCGCGATCCGGTAGGCGCCGCCCGGGCGGAGGTCGCTCTCCACACTCGGGACGGTGAACCCGTCCGGGCCCCACCAGCGGGCGAGTTCGCGAGGTTCGGTCAGCTCGCGGAACACGACCGGGCACAGTCCGTCCAGGGTGCGCCGGAGACGCACTCTCAGCTCGCCGTCCTGTGTCATCACGCACCACCTCCCACCGAGGCGCCGGGAATGACCACCTTGTTCATTTTACGGTTGCCGTGCGCAGATCACGATCGCACCGGGCGCGGCGGACCGGGCCCCGCGGCCGGTTCAGGAACCGGCGCCGAGGAAGTCCTCCACGGCCGCCAGGAACTCCTTCGGCCGGGTCTCGTGCACGAGGTGTCCCGCGTCGATGGTGACGTGCCGCGCGTCGGGCAGCAGCCCGGCGAGGGCGGCGATCTGCTCCTGGGGGATCAGGCTGGTCGGGCCACCGCCGATCAGCAGCGTGGGCATGGTGATCCGGCCCATGTGGTCCCACCACACGGGGTGTGGGGCGTTGCGCTGTTCGTCGGTGGCGAGGATCATCGCCCAGTCGTACGGCAGGTCCCCGTCGGGGCGTTCGGCGGGCGGCCGCGGCGGGTCCAGCGGGACGGGCGCGGGCACGTCCTCCAGGACGAGCCGTCGTACCAGCCCCGGACTGTGCTGGGCGAGCAGGTACGCGACGGCGCCCCCGAGCGAGTGGCCCACGACGTCGGTGCTGCGGATGCCGAGCGCGCCGAGGAAGGCGAGGACGTCGTCGCGCATGCTCTCGTAGGCGTAGTCGCCGGGCCAGTCGCTGCGGCCGTGCCCGCGCAGGTCGACGGCGTACACCCGGCGTGGCCCGGCGGCCAGTGCCGGGGCGGTCTCCGTCCAGTCGGCACCGTCGGCGCCGCGGGCGTGGAGGAGCAGGAGGGGCGGTGCGTCCTGCGGTCCCCAGACCCGGTAGGCCAGTGTGATGCCGTTCGCGCGTACGGTCCGCGGTGGGGTGTCCATGCGGGGAACGGTAGTGCGGCGGCCATGGCGGGCGCCGCTCGCTTCGCCCACGGCAGAGGCCGTCACTCGTGCCGGCCCGGGCCCTGTCCGCAGAAGAAGGCGGTCACGCGTCGCGTGAACCAGTCGGCGTCGTCCAGCCACGGATAGTGCCCCGCACCCGGCTGCACCGCGAGCTCGGCCCTCGGGAAGACCTGGACGGTCCGGCGGGCGAGCGCCGGGCAGGGGCCGCCGTCGACTTCCCCGGCCAGGACGAGCACGGGGGTCGTGACGCGGGCGAGGGCGGCCCGCGTCGCGGCCGGGTCGTAGGCGCCGTCCGCGCCGTAGACCTCCGCCGCGTCGTCGTTCGTCTCGTCCTCCTCCCGGTCGGCGTGGGCCTGAGCGGTGTCGTCCCAACGGCCGTGGAAGAACGGGACGAACACCGGGTCGAAGTCACCGGTGCCGGACAGCCAGGCCTCGAACGCCGGGAACGCCTGGGGGAACCAGGGCTCCGACGCCCTCAGCCGTGCCGCCGCGAGCCGCTGCTCCGCCGTCGCCGGCAGCCCCAGCGCCCACGGGGTGGCCGTGATGAGCGCCAGCCGGGACAGCCGCTGCGGGTACCGGGCCGCGTACAGCATGGCGAGGCTCCCGCCCGCCGAGTGCGCCAGCAGGTCCATCCGCTCCAGGCCCAGGTGGATCCGCAGCGCCTCGACGTCGTCCACCAGACGGTCGCAGCGGTATGTCGCCGGATCGGCCGGCACCGCGGACTGCCCGGTGCCGCGCAGGTCCAGGAGCACCAACCGCCGGTGCGCGTCGAGCCCGCCCAGGTTCCCGAGGTAGCCGGAGGCCCGCATGGGCCCGCCCGGAAGCACGACGAGCGGCTCACCGGAACCGCGCAGGTGGTAGGCGAGCCGGGTTCCGTCCGGGGCACTGAAGTCGGGCATGCCGTAGATCTTCATGTCACGCGGGGGCCGGGCGCAACGGGGTTCCGGGGGCGGCGGGCGGGTGCCGCGCGTCCGCGCACGTGCCGTTCAGGCGAGGTCTCTCCTCAGCTGTCGCTTCAGGATCTTCCCGCTGGCGTTCCGCGGCAGTTCCGCCACGAACACCACCCTCTTCGGTGCCTTGAAGGGCGCGAGCCGCTCGCGGACGTGGGCGACGAGTTCCGCCTCGGTGACCTCTCCGCGGGGGACGACGACGGCCGTGACCGCCTCGATCCAGCGTTCGTCGGGCAGGCCGACGACCGCCGCCTCGGCGACCCCGGGGTGGGTGTACAGGGCGTCCTCGACCTGGCGGGAGGCGACCAGGACGCCGCCGGAGTTGATGACGTCCTTCACGCGGTCGACGATCGTGTAGTAGCCGTGGGCGTCGCGTACGGCGAGGTCGCCGGAGCGGAACCAGCCGTCGCGGAAGGCCTCGGCGGTCTCCTCGGGCTTGTCCCAGTAGCCCTCGCACAGTTGCGGGGAGCGGTAGACGATCTCGCCGGGGGTGCCGTCGGGGACGTCGTCGCCGTTCTCGTCGACCACGCGCGCGTCGACGAACAGGACGGGACGGCCGCAGGAGTCCATGCGGCCCTTGTGTTCGTCGGGGGCGAGCACCATGGCCAGGGGGCCGATCTCGCTCTGGCCGAAGCAGTTGTAGAAGGCCAGGTCCGGCAGGCGCTCCTTGAGCCGTTCGAGTACGGGGACCGGCATGATCGACGCCCCGTAGTAGGCCTTGCGCAGACCGCCCAGGTCGCGGGTGGCGAAGTCGGGGCGCCGGGACAGGGCGATCCAGACGGTGGGCGGGGCGAACAGGCTGTCCACGCGGCCCGACTCGATCAGGTCGAGGAGCCGGTCGCCGTCGGGTGCGTCGAGGATGAGGTTGGTCGCGCCGACGGCGAGGCCCGGCAGCAGGAAGACGTGCATCTGGGCCGAGTGGTACAGCGGCAGCGCGTGCGCGGGGCGGTCGCCCGCACTGAGGTCGAGGGCGGTGATCGCGCTCAGGTACGCGTGCACCAGGGCCCGGTGCGTCATCATCGCGCCCTTGGGCAGGGCCGTCGTCCCGGAGGTGTAGAGGAGTTGCACGAGGTCCTCGCCGCGCGGCTCGGGGCCGTCGTGGGCGGGTGCCTCGGCCAGCCGCGCGAGCAGCGAGTCGTCGGCGTCGCGCAGGGGCAAGGTCCGTACACCGTCCGGGAGTCGGGAGGCGAGGTCCGGGTCGCTGAGGACGAGCGAGCTGCCCGACTGGCCGACGATGTAGGCGAGGTCGTCGCCGGTCAGGTGCTGGTTGACCGGTACGTGGACCAGGCCCGCCCGGGCGCAGGCGAGGAAGGCGATGAGGTAGGCGTCGGAGTTGTGGCCGTAGGCGCCGACCCGGTCGCCCGGGGCCAGTCCCTGGGCGAGGAGGACGCTCGCCGCGCGCGAGACGGCGCTGTCGAGCTCGTCGTACGTCCAGGTGCGTTCGCCGTACTCCACCGCGACGCGCGCCGGGGTGCGCCGGGCGCTGCGCCGCAGGACTCCGTCGACCGTGCTGCCGTGTCCGGGCGTCGTCATGGGAGTCGATCCTCGGTGGGCGCCGGGGGGAGGTCAAGTCGCCCCGCGATCAACCTCGCCGCTGTCACGCGCGTCACATGTCATGGAACTGACAGCCGGGTGACCGATCCGCGCGCTCGGCCACCCCCTCCGCTCGACGAAGCCGGGAGGCACGATGCGCACCCGCTGGAGACGACTCGTTCTCGGGGCCACGGCCCTGTTCACCGCCGCGTCCGCGTTACCCGCGGCCGCCGCCCCGGACCGGGGACGGGAGGAACGGCACACGTCCGGCGACGGCCTGTCCGCCGTCATCCGCTACACCGAGTACGGCATCCCGCACATCCTCGCCGGGGACTACTCCGACCTGGGCTTCGGCACGGGCTGGGCGCAGGCCGCCGACGAGGTCTGCACGCTCGCCGAGGGGTTCGTGACCCTGCGGGGCGAGCGGTCGCGGCACTTCGGGGCCGAAGCGGCCGCCGGCGGCGAACTCTCGGCGGCCCGCACGAACCTCGCCAGCGACCTGTACTTCCGCGGGGTCCGCCAGAGCGGCACGGTGGAGAAGCTGCTCGCCGAGCCCGCTCCCCGGGGGCCGAGCCGTGAGGTGCGGGACATGATGCGCGGCTGGGCGGCCGGTTACAACGCCTGGCTGAAGCAGCGGGAGATCACGGATCCCGGCTGCGCGGGCGCGGCCTGGGTCCGGCCGGTCACCGAGCTCGACGTCGCGGCCCGCGGCCTCGCCATCGCCTCGATCTCCGGTGAGGGGCGCTTCGTCGAGACGATCACCGCCGCGCGGCCACCGGCCGGACCGGCCGGGGCCTCCCCCGCTCCGGCCACCGCGTCCGCCCCCTCCACCCCGGCCGACCCGGCCACCCCCTCCCCCCGGTCCGCGCGCACGCCGGACGCCGAGGCCGTGGCGAAGGCGGCGGACGAGCTGTGGGGCGATCCCGGCATGGGCTCCAACGCGGTCGCCTTCCGCGGCGACACGACGGCGAACGGCCGCGGCCTGCTGCTCGGCAACCCGCACTACCCGTGGCAGGGCGGACGGCGGTTCTGGCAGTCGCAGCAGACGATCCCCGGCGAGCTCAACGTCTCCGGCGGCTCGCTGCTGGGCACTCCGGCGATCGCCATCGGCTTCAACGCACATGTGGCCTGGAGCCACACCGTCTCGACCGGCATACCGGCCAACTTCCACCGGCTGACGCTGGATCCGGCCGATCCCACGGCCTACCTCGTGGACGGCAGGCCGGAACGCATGACGCAGCGGACCGTGACGGTCGCGGTGAAGGACGGCGCGCCGGTGACCCGCACCCAGTGGTGGACCCGTTACGGACCCGTCGTCACCTCCCTCAACCCCCAGGTGCCGCTGCCCTGGACCACCACGACCGCGTACGCCCTGCACGACCCGAACGCCGCGAACCTCCGCTTCGCCGACACCTCGCTCGGCTTCGGCAAGGCGCGCAGCACGGACGAGGTCCGCGCCTCCCTCGCACGGCATCAGGGCATCCCGTGGGTGAACACGCTGGCCGCCGACCGCGCGGGGCACTCCCTCTTCACCCAGGCGCAGGTGCTCCCCCGCATCACCGACGAGCTGGCGGAGCGCTGCTCGACCGAGCTCGGCAGGACCACCTATCCGGCGTCCGGGATCGCGATCCTCGACGGCTCGCGCGGCGACTGTGCCCTGGGCAGCGACCCGGGCGCGGTCCAGCCGGGGATCCTCGGCCCGGCCAGGATGCCGACGCTGCGGGACGCCCCGTACGTCGAGAACTCCAACGGCACCGCGTGGATGACCAACGCCGACCGGCCGATCACCGGGTACGAGCGGGTCTTCGGCACGGTCGGTACCACGCTCGCCCTGCGCACCCGGGGCGGCATCGAGGACGCGGCCGCGATGGCGGAGCGGGGCGGTCTGACCGTACGGGACCTGCAACGGCAGCAGTTCGCCAACCGGGTTCCCGCGGGTGACCTCGCCGCGGCGGACGTCGCACGGGCGTGCGCCGCGCTGCCCGGCGGGACCGCGACGGGCGGTGACGGCACGGCCGTCGACGTGTCGGCGGCCTGTGGGGTGCTCGAGGCGTGGGACCGCACCATGGACACCGGCAGCCGGGGAGCGCTGCTCTTCGACCGGTTCTGGCGGAAGCTCGAACAGGCGGTGCCGCAGGACCGGTTGTGGAAGGTGCCGTTCTCGGCGGCCGACCCGGTGCGCACCCCGAACACGCTGAACACGGACGATCCCGGTTTCGCCGCCGCCCTGGCCGACGCGGTGAAGGAGCTGCGCGCCGCGGGGATCGCGCTCGACGCGCCGCTCGGCGCGCACCAGTTCGTCGTCCGCGGCGGGAAGCGTCTGCCGGTGCCGGGCGGTTCGGGACGGCTCGGCGTGTGGAACGTGCTGGAGCCGACGTGGGACGCGGCCGGGGGCGGCTACACCGAGGTGCCGTTCGGGGCGAGCCACTTGCAGGCGGTGGGCTGGGACGGCGGTCGCTGCCCCGTGGCCCGCACCCTGCTCGCGTACTCGCAGTCGTCGAACCCGAACTCGCCGCACCTCGCCGACCAGACCCGGCTGTTCTCCGCTGAGAAGTGGGTGACCTCGCGCTTCTGCGAGAAGGACATCCGGTCCTCGCCGGAGCTGAGGGTCGTGCGGGTGCACGAGCGCCGCTGACCGGGTGAGGGGTGCCGCTCCTGCGGGGGCGGCACCCCGTTCACGCCCGGCGGGAGCCGTACATCAGCCGCCGCAGCAGCACTTCGGCCGGGCCTCGGCGGCCGGCCCGCTCCAGGGCGTACGCTCCCGCGACCGTGACCAGCCAGACGGCCAGGGCGAAGAGCGCCATGGTGGCGCTGCCCAGGTGCGCGCCGAGGCCGAGTCCCCAGGCGGCCAGCACCGGGGCGAAGAGCAGCGAGTGGGCGAGGTAGCAGGACAGGGACCGTTTGCCGACGGCGGTCACCGCCGCCACTGCCGTCGCGCCGCGCCGGGGCCTGCGGGTGGTCCACCACTGTGCGAAGAGGGTGATGGCGGCCACGTAGCCGAGGCCGGCGGCGTTGCCGGTCACGTCGCGCAGGACGGTGAGCGCTCCGGACTCGCTCTGCATGTCGTCCGGCACGCGCAGGACGCCGGTGTGGGCGAGTGCGGCGGGCAGCGCACCGAGCCAGCCGGTGGCGATGCCGAGCACGGCGGTCAGCCGCAGCAGGGTGCGGTGTCGGCCGGGTTCCTCCAGGACGCGGTGCCGCGCGGCCTTGAACCCCAGCAGGAAGAGGACGTATCCGCCGCCGACGAGGGTCAGCGGGGCGGCGGCGAAGGTGATGAACAGGCCCGTGCGGAGCCGGATGCCGGCGGCGGTGAGCCAGTTCTCCTCGTCCGGCGCGTACGCCTTGAAGCCCGGTTCGGCGCCGGCGTCGCCGAACGTGCCCAGCTCGCCCCGGAGCAGCGCCGCGACGACGGGTCCGGCCGAGACGAGCAGGATCAGAGCGATGCCGATCCGGATCCCCCACGTCAGGGCCCGTTCACCGCGCCGCAGGAAGGCCAGGCCGAGGATGAGGCTCAGGACTCCGTAGAAGCCGATGATGTCGCCCGACATGAGCAGGGCGGCGTGCGTCAGGCCGATGACGATCAGCCAGAGGCTGCGCCGGCGCAGGATCCTCGCGGCGTCGCGCCCGTCGGTGCCGGCGGCGGTCTGCCGGAGGTAGAGCTGCATCATGCCGTAGCCGAAGAGGAACGCGAAGAGCGGGTAGATCCGCAGGTCCAGCACCATGATCATGGTGAACTGCACGGCGTGGTCGAGCCAGGAGCCGTCCACGGGCTGCCACCCGGACGGTCCGCGCCGGGCCGCCAACAGGTGGAAGGCGGTGTTGGACAGCACGATGCCCAGCAGCATGATCCCGCGCGCGAGGTCGGGCGCGAGGGCCCGCTCGCCGGGCTGTACGGCCCCCCGCTTCAGCGGTCCCTCTGTGGTCGCGTTGGTCATGGTTCGACGCTAGGGAGGCGGGGCCCGGCCGGACATCGGCCGGAGGGCGAGCGGGGGCCGACCAAAGGATGACGCCGGCCCCCGCCCGCGATACCTAAGCCGCCGCGTCGCCTCACACCGGTCGGGTCCGGCCCTCCCAGTACGGCTCGCGCAGCCGCCGCTTGTACAGCTTGCCGTTCGGGTCGCGGGGCATCTCGGCGATGAAGTCGACGCTGCGGGGCCGCTTGTACCCGGCGAGCCGGTGGGCGCAGTGGTCGAGCAGGTCGGCCGCGAGGGCGGGTCCGGGCCGGTGGCCGGGGGCCGGTTCGACGACGGCCTTGACCTCCTCGCCCCAGTCGTCGTGCGGGATGCCGAAGACGGCGGCGTCCGCGACGGCGGGGTGGGCGAGCAGGGCCGACTCGATCTCGGCCGGGTAGATGTTCACGCCGCCGGAGATGATCAGGTCGATCTTGCGGTCGCGCAGGAAGAGGTAGCCGTCCTCGTCGAGGTGGCCGAGGTCGCCGACGGTGAAGAAGTCGCCGATGCGGTTCTTGCGGGTCTTGGCCTCGTCCTTGTGGTAGGAGAAGCCGCCGGTGGTCATCTTCATGTAGACGGTGCCGAGTTCGCCGGGCGGCAGCCGGTTGCCGTCGTCGTCGAAGACGGCGAGTTCGCTGATGGGCCACGCCTTGCCGACGGTGCCGGGCTTCTTCAGCCAGTCCTCGGCGGTGGCGAAGGCGCCACCGCCCTCGCTGGCCGCGTAGTACTCCTCCACGCAGGGGCCCCACCAGTCGAGCATGGCCCGCTTCACGTGGTCGGGGCAGGGGGCGGCACCGTGGATGGCGTGCCGCATGGAGGAGACGTCGTAGCGGTCCTTCACCTCGTCGGGCAGGGCCAGCAGGCGGTGGAACTGGGTGGGGACCATGTGGGTGTGGGTGCAGCGGTGGGCGTCGATGAGGCGGAGCATCTCCTCGGGTGTCCACTTGTCCATCAGGACCAGCCGGTGGCCGATGTGCAGGGACGCGCCGGCGAACTGGAGGACGGCCGTGTGGTAGAGCGGCGAGCACACCAGGTGCACGTTGTCGTCGAACGGCCGGATGCCGAAGATGCCGAGGAAGCCGCCGAGGTACGCCTCCTCCGGGGGTTTGCCGGGCAGGGGGCGGCGGATGCCGCGGGGGCGGCCGGTGGTGCCCGAGGTGTAGTTCATGACCCAGCCGAGGGTGCGGTCGGCGGGCGGCGACTCGGGTCGGCCGTCGAGGAGTTCGGCGTAGGGGCGGAAGCCCTCGACCGTGCCGACGGCGTACCGGTGGGTCCCGGGGAGGCCGGCCTCGTCGGCGGCGTGGCGGGCCGCGTCGCCGTAGCGCTCGTGGGCGAGGAGGACCTTGGCGCCGGAGTCGGCGACGATCCAGGCGATCTCCGGCCCGACGAGGTGGTGGTTGACGGGCACGAGGTAGAGCCCGGCCTGGCTGGCGGCGAGGTACGCGGTGAGGAACTCGACGCCGTTGGGCAGGACGACCGCGAAGGTGTCGCCGCGTGCCAGCCCGGCCGCGCGCAGGCCGTGCACGAGCCGGTTGGCGGCGGCGTGCAGGCGTCCGGCGGTCCATTCCTCGCCGTCGGGTGCGACGAGCACGCGGCGGCCGGGGTCTCGTGCTGCCTGGGCCCAGAAGCCCGGCGGGACGCTGCTGTTCACCGGCCGCTCCTTCCGGCGATGCGGTTGACGCGGTCCACGGCCTCCTCGAAGCCGCGGGTGAGGTCGTCGAAGACGGCCCGGACGCTGCGTTCGCTGTTCATCCGCCCGACGATCTGCCCGACCGGCGTGCCGAGCAGTGGTTCCACCTCGTACTTCTGGATGCGGGAGACGGCCTCGGCGACCAGCAGTCCCTGCAGCGGCATGGGCAGCGGACCGGGTCCGTCCCGGTCGTCCCAGGCGTCGGTCCACTCGGTGCGCAGTTGACGCGCGGGCTTGCCGGTCAGGGCGCGGGAGCGCACGGTGTCGCCGGAGCCGGCCGCGAGGAGCTTGCGGGTCAGGGCGGGTGAGTGGAGGTCCGCTTCTGTGGTGGTCAGCCATATGGAGCCCAGCCACACACCCTGAGCGCCGAGGGCGAGTGCGGCAGCCACCTGCGGTCCGCTGCCGATGCCGCCGGCGGCCAGGACGGGCAGTGGGGCGACGGCGTCGACGACTTCGGGTGTGAGCACCATGGACGCGATCTCGCCGGTGTGGCCGCCCGCCTCGTAGCCCTGTGCCACGACGATGTCGATCCCGGCGTCCTGGTGTTTGCGGGCGTGCCGGGCACTGCCCGCGAGGGCCGCCACGAGGACGTCCTGTTCGTGGGCCCGGGCGATGACGTCGGCGGGCGGGGAGCCGAGCGCGTTGGCGAGCAGTTTGATCGGGTAGTCGAAGGCGACGTCGAGCTGGCTGCGGGCGACCTGTTCCATCCACCCGGTGATGCGCCACCCGGACGCCTCGCCCTCGGGGAGTCCGGGCACGCCGTACTTGGCGAGGGTGTCCTCGACGAACCGCCGGTGCCCCTCGGGGATCATGGCTTCGACGTCGGCCTCGGTGACGCCCTCCACCTTCTTGGCGGGCATGACGACGTCCAGGCCGTACGGCCTGCCCTCGGCGTGCGCCTCGATCCAGTCGAGGTCGCGTTTGAGGTCGTCGGGGGCGGTGTAGCGGACCGCGCCGAGCACCCCGAAGCCGCCGGCCCGGCTGATGGCCGCGGCGACGGCGGGGAACGGCGTGAAGCCGAAGACGGCGTGCTCGACTCCCAGTTGCTTGCTCAGCTCCGTCTGCATGGGCGCAGGATGCCGGAGTCCTCCGGAGGACGGAAGAGGTTTTCTGATGCTCCGTCAGATTTTCCGGCCCGGTTCACGGACGCGTGCGACGGACATACTTCCGGGGACGTGCGGGGCGGTTGAGGCGAAGGGGTACGCGGTGACCGACAGAGCGGCGAGCGGTGGACTGACGCGACGTCAACTGGGCCGGTCGGGCCTCGCCCTGGGCGGGGCGCTCGCCCTCGCCCCGCTGCCGGCGGGACCCGCCGAGGCCGCCCCGGCGGCCACCGGACGGCGCCCCACCCTGCGGCACGGCACCGCCGCCCGGGCCGGGCTGCTCCCCTCCCACCTGCGCCGCCTGGTCACCGACGCCGAGGCGTTCCTCGGCCCCTCCCCCGCGCACCCCTGGTACGCGGGCGCCGTCCTGCTCGCCGGACGCGGCGGCACGGTCGCGCTGCACCGGCCCATCGGCATGGCGGTGCGCTACCGGGCCTACGACGAGAAGACCGACACCGGGATCGAGTTCCCGCCCGGCGAGCAGATCCCGATGGCCGAGGACACCGTGTTCGACCTGGCGTCGGTGTCGAAACTGTTCACTGCGCTCCTCGCCGTGCAGCAGATGGAGCGGGGGAAGCTGGAGCTGGAGGCGAAGGTCGCCTCGTACCTGCCCGACTTCGGCCGTGCAGGCAAGCAGGACATCACGATCCGTCAGCTGCTCACGCACACCTCGGGCTTCCGCGCCTGGATCCCGCTGTACAGCGCGCCCACCCACGAGGAGAAGCTCCGGCGCATCTGGGACGAGGCGCCGGTGAGCGCCCCGGGCACGGCGTACCTGTACTCGGACCTCAACCTCATCTCCCTGCAGCTCGTGCTGGAACGGATCACGGGCCGCTCCCTGGACACCCTCCTGCGCGAGGAGATCACGGCCCCGCTGGGTCTGCGCCGCACCCGCTACAACCCGCCGGCCTCCTGGCGGCCGAAGATCGCGGCCACCGAGGACGCGCGCAAGCCGTGGTCCGGGCTGGACCGCGGACTGGTGTGGGGCGAGGTGCACGACGAGAACGCCTTCAGCCTGGGCGGCGTGGCGGGCCACGCGGGCGTGTTCTCCGACGCGTGGGACCTCGCGGTCCTCGCCCGCACGCTGCTCAACGGGGGTGTCTACGGGCGGGCCCGGATCCTGGAACGGGAGTCGGTGGAGCTGATGTTCACCGACTTCAACACGGCGTTCCCCGGGGACGAGCACGGGCTCGGTTTCGAGCTCTACCAGCACTGGTACATGGGCGCGATGGCCACGCCGCGCAGTGCCGGGCACACCGGCTTCACGGGCACCTCGCTGGTGCTCGACCCGACGACCGACTCGTTCCTCGTCGTCCTCGGCAACTCCGTCCACCCGGTGCGGAGCTGGCGTTCCGGTTCCGCTCCCCGGGTGGCCGCCGCGAACAACCTGGCGCGCGCCGTGCCGGTCCGGCCGGCGCGGGGACGCACGGCCTGGTTCTCCGGGATGGCGGTCTCCGCCACGGCGACGCTGGCCCTGCCCGCGCTCGACACGTCGTCCGGCGGGGCGCGGCTGCGCTGCGCGCTGTGGTGGGACACCGAGCCGAAGGCCGACGTGCTGGTCCTGGAGGCCACGACCGACGGCGGTACGTCCTGGCGGCCGGTGCCCTTCACGACGTCCCGCCGGGGCGAGGAGCCCCGGCAGCACCCGTCGGGCTCGGTCACCGGCTGGTCCGGCCGCGTCTGGCACCGGCTGACCGCCGAGCTGCCCGCCGCGCGGGGGCTGGCCGTGCGCTGGCGGTACGCGACGGACCGGCTGTACGTCGGCCGCGGGGCCTACGTGGACGGGCTGCGGGTGGAGGCGGCCGACGGCGTCCTGTTCGACGAGGCGCGCCCGGCGGACGCGTCTCGCGTGGTGGCGGCGGGCTGGGCGCCGTCGGCCGACTGAGGCGGTCTCCTCACTGGTTGAAGACGGCTCACTGGTTGAAGACGGCTCACTGGTTGAAGACGGCTCACTGGTTGAAGACGGCCTTCTGCACCTCGTTCGGGCCGTCGAAGCGGTCCTCCTTCAGGCCGTCGAGGGTCCGGACGACCTTGTCGTCGGCGTGGTTGCCTTCCCTGCCGGAGTGCCCCTCAGGAGGGCAGTGATTCAGTCGGCCCGCCCTCCAGGACCGCCATGGCCGCGTTGTGCCCGGGCACCCCGCTCACTCCGCCCCCGCGCACGGCGCCGGCCCCGCACAGCAGCACGTTCGCGTGCCGCGTCTCCACGCCCCAGCGGCCCGTGCCGTCCTGGGCGTGGGGCCAGCTCAGCTCGCGGTGGAAGATGTTGCCGCCGGGCAGCCCGAGGTCCCGCTCCAGGTCGAGCGGGGTCCTGGCCTCGATGCAGGGCCGCCCGTCCGCGTCGGTGGCCAGGCAGTCGGCGAGGGGCTCGGCCAGGTGGGCGTCGAGCTGGGCGAGCGTGGCCTTGAGGAGTTCCTCGCGGACGGCGTCGTTGTCCCGCTCGAACAGCCGCGCCGGGGTGTGCAGGCCGAAGAGGGTGAGGGTCTGGTAGCCCTGCTCGGCCAGGTCGGGGCCCAGGATGCTCGGGTCGGTGAGCGAGTGGCAGTAGATCTCGGAGGGCGGCGCGGCGGGCAGGTCACCGGCGGCGGCCTGGGCGTGGGCGGTGGCCAGTTGTTCGTAGCCCTCGGCGATGTGGAAGGTGCCGGCGAACGCCTCGCGCGGGTCGACGGAGCTGTCGCGCAGCCTCGGCAGCCGCTTGAGCAGCATGTTCACCTTCAGCTGGGCGCCCTCGGCGGGGCTGGGCGAGGGGTCGCCGGTCAGGTCGGCCAGGGCCTGCGGGGAGGCGTTGACCAGGACGTGCCGGGCGGCGACGGTGCCCTCGCCGTCGGCCGTGCGGTAGGTGACCTCGGCCGTCCGGCTGTCCGTGGCGATGCGCAGCGCCTCGTGGCCGGTGGCGAGGACGGCCCCCGCGGCGCGTGCGGCGTCGGCCAGCGCGTCGGTGAGGGCGCCCATGCCGCCGACCGGCACGTCCCAGGCGCCGGTGCCGCCGCCGATCACGTGGTAGAGGAAGCAGCGGTTCTGCTTCAGCGTGGGGTCGTGGGCGTCGGCGAAGGTGCCGATCAGCGCGTCGGTGAGGACCACGCCGCGCACCAGGTCGTCGGCGAAGTGCCGTTCGACGGCGGCTCCGATCGGCTCCTCGAACAGCGTCCTCCAGGCCTGTTCGTCGTCGAGGCGGCGGCGCAGTTCCCCGCGGGTGGGCAGCGGCTCCGTGAGGGTGGGGAAGATCCGCTGGGCGGCGCGGCCGGTCATGCCGTAGAAGTCCTGCCAGGACCGGTACTCGCTGTCGGAGCCGGTGAGCCGGGCGAAGGCCTCCCTGGTCCGCCGTTCGCCGCCGCCGACGAGGAGCCCGGTGGGGCGGCCGTCGCGTTCGGCGGGCGTGTAGGAGGAGACGGTGCGGGTGCGCACCCGGAAGTCGAGGCCGAGGTCGCGGACGATCTTCTTGGGCAGCAGGCTGACCAGGTACGAGTAGCGGGACAGCCGGGCGTCGACCCCCGTGAAGGGCCGGGTGGACACGGCCGCGCCGCCGGTGTGGTCCAGTCGCTCCAGCACCAGCACGGAGCGGCCGGCCCGGGCCAGGTAGGCGGCGGCGACCAGGCCGTTGTGGCCGCCGCCGACGATGACGGCGTCGTACGTCCGGTGTGCGCGGGATCCCAGGGGTGCGGTCATGGTTCTTCGTAACACGGGGTGATCCGGGTCGGCCACAGGCGCTGTCCGCCGGAAGGCCTCACTGCCCGCCGGAGGCCCGCTCCTGGCGCAGGGCCGCCACTCTGCGGTACAGCGCCACGGCCTCGGCGCCCCGGCCGAGCTGCTGCAGGCAGTGCGCCTCGTCGTTGCGGCTGGCGAGGGTGTCGGGGTGGTCGGCGCCGAGGACGCGTTCGCGGGCAGCGGCCACCCCGCGGTATTCGGTGAGCGCGTCGTCCCAGCGGCCGAGCCAGCCCAGGCCCACGGCGACCTCGCGGCGGCTGACCAGGGTGTCCGGGTGGTCGGGGCCGAGGGCCCGCTCGCGCAGGGCGGTGACGTCCCGGGACTCGGCGAGGGCCTCCTCCCAGCGGCCGAGGCGACCGAGGTTGACGCAGCGGCCGTGCCGGGCGCGCAGGGTCTCGGGGTGGGTGGGGCCCTGGATGCGGGCGCGGTCCTCGGCCAGGGCGCCGTAGAGGTCCAGGGCCTCCGCGCTGCGGCCGAGGCGGCCCAGGCTGATGCCGATCTCGTGGCGGGCGGCGAGGGTGTCGGGGTGATCCGGTCCGAGGGCCCGGCCGCGGGCCTCGGCGACCTCGCGGTAGGTCTCCAGGGCCTCGGACCAGCGGCCCAACTGGCCGAGGGCGTACGCGACCTCGTAGCGGGTGACCAGGGTGTCGGGGTGGTCCGGGCCGAGCACCCGGGCTCGGGCTGCGGCGACCTCGCGGGCCATGCGGTGGGAGTCCTCCAGGCGGCCGAGGCGGCTGAGGTTGAAGGCGAGGTTGTGCCGGCAGCGCAGGGTGTCGGGGTGGTCGGGGCCCATCGTGCGCTCCCGGGCGGCGAGCACGGAGGTGTAGACGCGGTGCGCGTCGAAGGGCCGGTTCAGCTGGCCGAGGACATAGGCCATCTCCTGGCGGGCGGCGAGCGTGTCGGGGTGGTCGGCGCCGAGGGTGCGGATCCTGGCCTCGGCGACGTGCTTGTACTCGCGCAGGGCGTCCGGGGCGCGGCCGGTGCGGCTGAGGGTGAAGGCGACCTCGTAGCGGCTGGCGAGGGTGTCGGGGTGGTCGGGGCCGAGGAGGTGCTCGCGTTCGGCGGCGACCGCCCGGTGCACCTCGCCCGCCTCCGCCCAGCGGCCGAGCCGGCCGAGGCTCAGGCCCGCGTTGTGCCGGCCGGCCAGGGCGGTCAGGACCTCGGGGGGCGGCGTGGGCCGTTCCTCGGGGACGGGCTCCTCGACGGGGCCGGTGGCGGGCCGTGCGATCCACTCGCCGGACAGTCCGGCCGCCGGGTCCGGCGGTGTGGTGCGCAGCCCGGTGCCCGCCGCCTTGTGTCCGGTGGTCATGCCGTGGGTCCAGGACGGCAGCCGCCCCGCGCGGGCCGGTGCCCCGGGAACGGGCCCGGCCGCCACGACGGTCGGCACGTACGCCGGTGCGGCCCGGTGCCCGCTGATCCGCCGCGCCAGTTCGCGGGCGTCGCCGGGGCGTTCCGCGGGTTCCTTGGCGAGCAGGTCGAGGACGACCCGCTCCAGGTACTCGGGCAGTTCGGGGCGGTGCTCGCGCGGCGGGCGGGGCGGGGTGTCGCGGTGGCCGATGAGGATCGCCCAGGCGTCGTCGAGGTCGAACGGCGGGACGCCGGTGGCGATCTCGTAGAGCACGCACCCGAACGAGTACAGGTCGCTGCGCTGGTCGACCTCGGTGCCGCTGATCTGCTCCGGGGACATGTAGTGCGGGGTGCCCATGGCGATGCCGGTGCCGGTCAGCCGGGACGTGAAGCCGATGTCGTGGCCGAGCCGGGCGATGCCGAAGTCGCAGATCTTCACCGTGCCGTCGCCGAGCCGCACGATGTTGGCGGGCTTCAGGTCCCGGTGGACGATGCCCTGTTCGTGGCAGTACGCGAGGGCGGCGGCGACCTGCTCGGCGATCTCCAGGACGTCGGCGACCGGCAGCGGGTGCTGCTTGTTGTCCTCCAGGAGCTGGCTGAGGTTGCGGCCGTCGAGCAGTTCCATGACGAGGTAGAGGACGCCGTCGGACTCGCCGAAGTCGTGTACGACGGTGATGCCCCGGTGCTGGAGCGCCGCCGCCACCCGGGCCTCGCGGCGGAACCTCTCGCGCAGCACGCGGGTGAAGGCGTGGTCGTGGTTGGGGCCCAGCGGTTTGAGGCATTTGACGGCGACGAGCCGGCCCAGGGACTCGTCCCGGGCCCGCCACACCTCGCCCATGCCGCCGCGCCCGATCAGATCGAGCAGCCGGTACCGGCCGTGAATGAGCCTGCTGTCCCCCATCTCGCGCGACGCTCCCCCCGGTAGCTGTTCGCCCGCCCCTCCCCGTGGCCCCTCAGTATGGCGGCCTACCGTCCGAGTTTGTACGGTGCCGGACGCGTGTGCGGGCCGAGCCTCGCCATGGCGCGCAGGATGTGTTTGGGCGGGAGTTGCCAGCGCAGACGTGCGGGAACACGGCGCAGCAGGAGACCCGTGAGGCGCAGTTGCCGGGTGACGGTGGCGGGTGCGGGGGCCGGTCTGCCGTACAGCTCGTGGGCGTACGGTGGCAGGGAGGCGTACGCCAGTTGTGCCACGCGCCGCCACAGCACTTCGCGCGCCGGTATGAGGAGCGGGTGCGTCGGCGGGCGGAGGAGGAAGTCGTCCACCTCGCGTGCCTCGGGTCCGGCGGCCAGGTCGGGGCGCACCTTCTCGAAGTACTCGGCGAGTTCGGCCCGGTCGGCGGGTACGGCGGCCGGGTCGAGGCCCACCAGGCGTGCGCTCTGCCGGTGTTCGTCGATGTAGCGGTCGGCCTCGGCGTCGGTGAGGCGGAACCCGGACCGGCGCAGGACGTGCAGATAGGAGTCGATCTCGGCGCAGTGCACCCACAGCAGCAGGCCGGGTTCGTCGACGGGGTAGCGCTCGCCGGTGTCGGGGTCGGTCGCCGACAGCATGCTGTGGATCTTCCGGACCCGGGCGCCGGCGCGCTCGGCGGCCTCGGTGGTGCCGTACGTCGTCGTGCCGACGAAGTTCGCGGTGCGCAGCAGCCGGCCCCAGGCGTCCCGGCGGAAGTCGGAGTTCTGCAGGACGCCGCGCACCGCGCGCGGGTGCAGCGCCTGGAGGTAGAGCGCCCGGATGCCGGCGATCCACATCATCGGGTCGCCGTGCGTCTGCCAGGTCACCGAGTTCGGGCCGAACAGCCCCGGGTCCGCGCCGGTCATGCGACTCACCTCCGCCCGGCGCCCACGATGACACACCTCGAACAGTCGGTCGATAGCGCCGGGTTCGGTCGCGGGACCGTCCAGTCGTTGAGAATTCATCCACCCGGCGATGGGTTCGGTAAGGCTGCCCTTATATGCTGGCGCCGCCGATCAAGATCCAGCGGCATGCCCGACCTCCCGCACGACAGGACCCGACATGCGCACCACCTCCCGCGGCCTCATAGCGGCGCTCGCCCTCACCCCTCTGCTGGCCGGCTGCTTCGCACCGGGCGACAGCGACGACGGCACGGGTGCCGGGACGGGATCGGGCGGGCGGCTGCGCGTCGCGCTGGCCGTGCCGCCGGTCCAGGCGCTCTCCCCCTACAGCAACGACGCCACCGTGCTGAGCAAGCTGTCCGTCGCCGAGGGCCTCACCGCCCTGGACAGGAACGGCACGGCCAAGCCCGCCCTGGCCAAGTCCTGGAAGCAGGACGGCGACACCACCTGGACCTTCGAGCTGCGCGACGCCGAGTTCCAGGACGGCACCAAGGTCACCGCCGAGTCCGTCGTCAACGCGCTCGACCACGCGAGCGCGGCCAAGCCCAAGCCCCGGGTCCTGAGCGACGTGACCCTCACCGCCAAGGCCGAGGACGCCGACACCGTCACCCTCACCACCAAGTCGCCCGACCCGGTGCTGCCGCTGCGGCTGGCCAGCCCCGCGCTGGCGATCCTGTCGGCGAAGGCGTACGCGAAGGACGGCGCCGTCAGCCCGGTCGGCACCGGCACCGGCCCGTTCGAGATCACCCGGCTCAGCGGCAAGACCAAGGCCACGCTGAACCGCTACGACGGCTACTGGGGCGGCAAGGCGAAGGCCCCGGGCATCGACGTGAGCTGGATCGCGGACGGCACGGCCCGCGCCAACGCGCTGCGCGGCGGCGAGACCGACATCGCCGAGTGGATCCCCACCGCCCAGGCGAAGCTGCTCGACAAGGCGACCCGGCACGAGGTCCCGTCGGTGCGCACCGACAGCCTGATCCTCAACACCCGCGGCGGCCTGTTCGCCGACGCCGGGCTGCGCGCCGCCGCCCGCGAGGCCGTCGACGGCTCCGCGCTGGTCGACTCCGTCTTCGGCGGCTACGCCGACCCCGCCCAGGGCCTGTTCGGCCCCGCCGTCCCCTGGGCCGCCGACAAGCGGGTGAAGGTGACCGGCCGCGCCGCGGCCACGCCCGCCGCCCGGGTGAAGAGCGAGACCAAGGGCAGGACGCTGCGGCTGGCCACCTACACCAACCGGGCCGAGCTGCCCGAGGCCGCCACCGTGCTCCAGCAGCAGCTGGAGAAGGCCGGGTTCACGGTGAAGCAGGACGTGCGCGAGTACACGCAGATGGAGTCCGACCTCCTCGCCGGGAAGTACGACGCCCTCGTCTTCTCCCGGGTGACCCTCCTGGACACCGGTGACGCGGTCGACTACCTCGCCAGCGACTTCACCAGCGAGGGCGTCTACAACATCGCCGGCCTGAAGGACGCCGCGGTGGACAAGGCCATCCGGGCCGCCGCCGGGGAGCGCGACACCGAGCGCCGCCAGGAGAAGATCATGAAGGCGGAGGCGGAGATCCTGCGCACCGACGCGGTGGTGCCGCTCGTCCACGAGCAGGCCGTGCAGGGCATCGCCGAGAACGTCGAGGGCGTGATCCTCGACCCGCGCGAGCGCTCCCTGATCGACGTCGACACCCACCTCAAGTAGGCCCCGGCCCCGTGAGCGTCGCCCACACCTCCGCCCGTCCCCTGCTCTGGCCCACGGCGGCCGGCCGGCTGCTCGCCGGGGCCGCGCTGCTCGGCGCGGTGGCCGCGCTGCCGTGGCTGTCCGGGGCGGACCCGGCCCGCACCGTGCTGCGCGCCCGCTCCGCCGACCAGAACCCCACCCCCGCGGAACTGGACGCCGTACGCAGGCAGTTGGGGCTGGACGAGGGACCGCTCGCGCATCTCGCGCACTGGCTGCGCGGCCTGCCGAACGGGGACGCGGGCGTCTCCTGGGTGTCCGGGGAGCCGGTCATGCCCCAGGTGGCCACCGCCCTGTCGGTCTCCCTGACGCTCGTGCTGGGCGCGTTCGCGGTCACGGCCCTGGTGGCCGGACTGATCTGCGCCCGTACGGTCGTCCTCGGCTCCCGGCGCCGGCTGTGGCGGGACCGGGCGGGCGGCACGGCCGCCGTGCTGGCCGCGCTGCCGAAGTTCCTGCTCGCCTCGGTGCTGGCTACGGTGTGCGGCGTGTGGTGGGGGTGGTTCCCGTCCAGCGGGTGGGAGGGGCCGCAGTCGATGGTGCTGCCCTCGCTCGCTCTCGGCATCCCCTCGGGGGCGATGCTCGGCGGACTGCTCGACCAGGCCCTGCCCGCCGCCTTCCACGAACCCTGGGCCCGCACGGCCTACGCCGTCGGACTCCCGCCCGGCCGCATCGCCCGCAACGCCGTGCGCCGCACCCTGCCCGGCCTGCTGCCGCAGTTGCTGCCGACCGTCGTGGCCCTGGTCGGCGGTGCGGTCGCGGTGGAGAAGATCTTCAACATCCCGGGGCTCGGCCGGCTCGCCCTGGAGGCCGCCGTCGCCCAGGACCTCCCGGTGCTGCAGACGGCGACTCTGGCCCTGGTGCTGCTCGGGGTGAGCGCCGGTGTCCTGATCCGGGCCCTGCGCCACGCGCTCCTCGGCCGGCCCCTGCGCGACGGCGCGCTGCCGGCCCTGCACCGGCCGCCGCTGGCCGTGCCGCGCTCCCTGCGCTGGATCACCGCGGCCTGTGCCCTCGCCCTGCTCGCGCTGGTCACGGCGGGCCTCCTGCGCGACCCCCTCCAGGTCGACACGGCCGCGCGGCTGCTGCCCCCGTCCCTCGCCCACCCCCTGGGCACGGACGCCCTGGGCAGGGACCTGCTGGCCCGGCTGGGCCACGGGGCGCTGCGCACGGCCGGGGTCGCCCTCGTCGTGACGGCCGTCAGCGCGGTCACCGGACTCCTCCTGGGCATGGCACCGCGGGCGAGCGCCGGCCCGACCGAGGTCGTGTCGACGCTGCCCGCCGTGCTCGCGGGGCTTCTGATCGCGGGCGTGACGGGGCCGTCCGTGTGGGGTGCGGCCTGCGCGGTGTGCGTGGTCGGCTGGAGCCCGTACGCCGCCCAGACCGCGGCGCTGCTGGAGCAGGAACGCGCGAGCGGCCACATCGCCGCGTCCGTGTCCCTCGGGGCGGGACGCCTGCACCTGATGCGCCGCCATCTGCTCCCCGCGGTCGTCCCGCCCCTGGTGCGCAACGCCCTGCTCCGGCTGCCCACCACCGTCCTGGTCCTGGCCTCCCTCGGCTTCCTGGGCCTGGGCGAACAGCCGCCCACCCCGGAGTGGGGCCGCCTCCTGTCGGAGAACCAGCCGTACGCCGAACTGGCCCCCTGGGTGGTGCTCGGCCCGGCCGCCGCGCTGGTGGTGCTCTCCGTGCTGGCCGTGACGGGCAGCGTGCAGGGACGCGGGAAGGGCGCCTAGCACGCCGGGGGGCGCCGCGGTCTGCCCGTGTCGCAGGTCGGTGCGTCGAGCGCCCCGCCCTATCCGGGCTTCGGACGCCGGTGCCGGGGGCTCCGGCGGGGGCGGGGGGCGGTGCCTCCCGTATGCGGCCGGCACGTCCTTGGGTCGTGGGCCAGTTCGCGGGCGATCCGCCGCCAGACGCGTTCCGGGGGCGCGGTCGGGAGGTCGCCCAGGCGTGCGCCGCGGGCGGCGGTCACTACACGGATCATCGTCCGCAGTTCGTCGCGACAGCGGTCGCACTCCTCGATGTGCGGCAGGACGCCGGTGAGTTCGCGGCCCGGCGCCGCGTTCCCCAGCGCCAGTTCCACCAGATGTGCGGGCTGTACGTGGGCCACTGCGTCCTCCACTTCGTCGGACTCCGGGGTCCGTCAGCGCCCGACGGGCTCCGCCGTGACGACGAGGTTGGACCGATGGCCTCCGCGCTCGGGGAGGAAGGGAGGCGCACAGGTGATCAGGGTGAGGACGGGGGCGCCCGTGCGGCGGAACACCGAGGGCGGCAGCTCGTCCTTCGGCACGGTGACGCGCGAGACGACGCGGTAGTGCACCGGCTCCGCTCCCGCGCGCCGCACCTCGACACGCTGACCCCGCCGTACGTCGTACAGCGCGGCGAACTCACCGACCTCGCCGGTGTCGGTGTCGACGTGCCCGACGAGCACGGCCGAGCCCCGGTCGTCGCCCGGCGCGGAGCCATGGCGGTACCAGCCGGCCACCGACGGGTCGCCGGGGACGGTCATGTCCCCCCGGTCGGTCACGCCCACCGGTTCGACCCGGGCGTCCAGGCCGGCGTCGGCCACCAGGACACGCCGGGGCAGCGGTTCCCGGGCCCCGGCGGGCCTGGCCACCGGGGTCACGGCGTCGTCCGCGCGTTCCGCGGAGGCGGCCACAGGTCGTTCCATAGGCGCTGCCCCGGATCGTTCCGCAGGCGCCGCCACGAGGTCGGGCGGAGGGGCGATCCGGTCCGACGGCGTGGCCGCGAAGCCGAGGGCGGCTGCCAGGGCGGCAGCCGCCACGGTCCGTCCGGTCGGCCGTCGTGTGCCCTCAGCCACGTCGGCCGGCGGTCCGGCGGGCCACCAGCGCGCCCGTCACCGGGACGACACCCGCCGCGGCGGCCCAGGCGAGCCACCCGTCGGGGGAGTTCGGGGTGACGGCGGCGCCGCTGCCGCCCGCGTCGACGGCGCGGGGCGCCGACTCCATGCCGCTGAACGTCTGGGTCGCCAGGGCGAGGTTCTCGTCCTCCGCGCTGCCCCAGGCGTAGACGACGTTGCCGGTGCCCTCCGCCAGGTTCAGGTCGGCCGGGCCGACGGCCACGGTGTCCGTACCGGCGAGCACCACATCGGCGTCGACGGTGCCCGCGTCGACCTCGGCGGTGTCCTCCTTCGGGTTGGTCAGGTCGCTGAAGACCGGCTGTCCGCCGGCCCGGACGTCGACGGCGGGCGCGGCCGCGACATGGCGCACCGTCAACCGTGACGTGCCGGCGTCGACTTGTGACACGTCATCGGTGAAGGCCGTCAACTGCGGCTTCCCGGCGGCATCGAGGTGGGCCGCGAGCGTGGCGTTCCCGCCCTCGGGCACCTCCACCTTCTTCTCCAGGGCCGGGGTGCCCTCGGGGCCCTTGCCCGCTTCGAAGATCTGTATGTCATAGGTGCCGGCGGCGAGGGACTGGGGGTCCGTCACCGTGCCGGGCTCGAAGTCGCTGAGCAGTTCGTCGCCGTCCGCGTACACGTCAACCGTCATCCCCGGGATGCCGTGGAAGACGGACACCATGGCCTTGTCGGAGTCGGCGGCCAGGGCGGGTGCGGTCGTGCCGAGGGCCAGGGCGCAGGCACCGGCCGACGCGGCGAGAGCGAGACGGAAGTGAGAGGTCATGAGAAATCTTTCCTTCGAAACGGAGTCCCGCGGGATGCGGGGTCTCGGTCCTGTTTCGGGTCCGCGGTCCGCCTCGGATGCGTGCGCGCGGCGGCCGCTTCGCGGTACGCGTTACGCGGCCGTGTCGCGGACCGGGACCGTGTCGCGGACCGGGACCGTGTCGCGGACCGGGGCCGTCTCGATCGCCTGGCGCAGCCGGTGCAGCCCGCGGCGGGAGTGACTCTTGACCGTCCCCAGGGGCATGCCGGTCCGTTCGGCGATCTGTGCCTGCGTCAGGTCCTCGTAGAAGGCCATGCAGAGCACCTCCCGCTGATGGCGCGGCAGCCGGGCCAGGGCGTCGATGAGCACCACGCGGTCCAGGACCCGGTCCGGTGCCTCCTCGTCGGGTACCGGGGGGCCCGCGTCGTGGGCGGCCGAGTCGAGGAGGGTCAGGCGCCTGGTCCTGGCCGCCAGGGCGTCGACGATCTTGCGGCGCGTGATGCCGACCAGCCAGGCGCCCAGCGGGCCCCGCTCCGGGCGGAAACCGGCCCGTCCGTGCCAGGCGCCGAGGAAGACCTGCTGGGTGACGTCCTCCGCTTCATGGGTGTCGCCGAGCAGCCGGGTGGCCATGGTGTGGACGAGCGAGCCCCAGCGCCGGTAGATCGCGGCGAACGCCTCCTCGTCCGCGGCGACCAGGCCACGGGCCAGTTCCTCCTCGTACCGCGTCTCCTCCGCGGCCGGGGCGGAGGCGGTGCGTCGTGTGTCGGTGATCATGGCCTGGTTCCTCCTGCCGGGCGCGTGCGGGGGCGGAAGGCCGTGTGCCCCATCGCCCTGCCGCCCTGTGCGGCGGCGACCGTGCGCTCGTAGCCAGTGTTCGGCGCACAATCGACGCAACTCAACCTGCGTCGTTTGTGCGTCGTACAGTCGGAGGTATGGGTGCACACGAACGGGACGGCCACGACCGGAGCGGCGAGCGGGCCCCGCGGGGTGGCGGGCTGACGACCGGCGAGGTGGCCAGGCGGCTTGGGGTGGCGCCCACCACGGTCCGCAGCTGGGACCGCCGCTACGGCCTCGGGCCCGAGGCGCACGCCGGCGGCCGGCACCGGCGGTGGGCCGCCGCGGACGTGGCGCGGCTGGAGCGGATGTGCGCCCTGACGGCGACCGGGATACCTCCCGCGGAGGCGGCCCGCACCGTGCTCGGCGAAACGGACCCGAAGACGGACCCGAAGAAGGGCGCGAAGACAGGCCCGGAGGCGGGCACGAAGACGGCCCCGGAGACGGGCACGAAGGAGCACACGGAGGCGGATCCGCGGGCGGCCTCCGCCGGACCGGACGCGGCGGTGCCACCGCGGCCGTCTGTCCCCGCCCGCCGCAGCCGCGCCGGCAGCGGGCTGAACCTGGGCGACGTGCGCCAGGAGTGCAAGGGCATCGCCCGCGCCGCCCTGCGCCTCGACGCCGCCGCACTGGACGAACTGCTGCGCGACGCCATCGACGAGCACGGCCTGGTCGCCGCCTGGACCGAGGTGATCATGCCGACGCTCCAGGCGGTCGGCCGCAAGTGGGAGAGCTCGGGCGAGAAATACGTCGAGGTCGAGCACTTCCTGTCCTGGCACGTGTCCGGCGCGCTGCGGCGCGGCGCCCCCAGCGCGGTCGCCGGCCGGACGGGCGCCGTGACGGTGCTCGCGTGCGTGCCGGGGGAGAACCACACGCTGCCGCTGGAGGTGCTGGCCGCCGCGCTGGCCGAACGGGGTCTGCCGGTGCGCATGTTCGGCGGCGCGCTGCCCGTGGAGTCGCTGGTCACGGCGGTCCGCAGGACCGGGCCGGCCGCGGTGGCGCTGTGGGCGCAGTCCCGTACGACCGCCAGCCGGCCGCTGGCCCAGCACGTGGCCGCGATGGAGTGGGGGGTGCGCGGCGCCCGCCGCGGACCGGTCGTCCTGACCATCGGGCCCGGGTGGGCGGGCCGGAGCGTGGCCGGGTTGCCGCGTCCGGCGGGGCTGGCGGAGGCCGTCGCCCTCCTGGAGTCGGTCGTCTCGCCCTAGGGGGTGTCCGCAAAGTCCCGCCTGCCCTGCGGGCGGACGACGCGACTTTGCGGACACCCCCTAGCCGCGGCCCGCTGCATCCGGACACGGCCGACAGCCGGAAGGGGTGAAGGGAACCAGGCGGAGTCGTCGGACCGATGGCGGGAGCGGGGTGTGGTGGTGATCGGGGCGTGTGTCCGGGTGCCCGGTGAGCGGGCCCGCCGGGGCGGGACCCGGTGAGCCCGGGGTCCGCCGGAACGGCCGACGTGGTGGTCGTCGGGGGCGGTGCCGCCGGACTGAGTCTCGCGTACCGGCTGATCGAGACCGGTGCCGCGACGGTGACCGTCGTGGAGCCGCCGGACGGGCCCGGGCGTCCGCCGGAGCGGACCTGGTGCTACTGGGAGGAGGGCGCCGGCGACTTCGAGGAGGCGGTGGCCGCGACCTGGCCGCTGCTGCGGGTGCACGGCCCGGACGGCGGTGCGCTGACCGTCGATCCGGCGCCGTCGCGCTACCGCATGGTGCGCTCCACGGCCTTCGAACGGCTGGTGCACGCGCGGCTCGCCACCGCGCCCGGGGGCAGGCTGCTGCGCGCGACGGCGGACATCGTGCGCGACGTGCCCGGCGGCGCGGAGGTCCGCTGCACGGCACCCGGCGGGCAAACGCTGACCCTGCGTGCCCGGCGAGTGTTCGACTCGCGCCCGCTGAGCGCCCTGCCACCGGCCCGGACGCTGTTGCTGCAGCACTTCCGCGGCTGGTTCGTGCGCACCCGCGCCGACCGGTTCGACCCGGCGGTCGCCGACCTGATGGACTTCCGGGTGCCCCAGCCGGGGCACGGCCTCGCCTTCGGCTACGTCCTCCCGCTGGCCCCCGACCGTGCGCTCGTCGAGTACACCGAGTTCTCCCGGGCGCCACTGACCACCGCGGCGTACGAGACGGCGCTCGGGCACTACACGCGGGAAGTCCTGGGACTGGGCGCGTTCACCGTGGAGTCGGCGGAACAGGGTGTGATCCCGATGACCGACGCCCGCTTCCCCCGGCGCGCCGGCGAGTCCGTGTTCCGCATCGGTACGGCAGGTGGTGCGACCCGTCCGGCCACCGGCTACACGTTCGCCGCGGTGCAGCGGCACAGCCGGGCCGTCGCCGCCCTGCGCGACGGCCACGCCACCCCTCCCCCGCCGCACGGCCGGCGGGCGCTCTTCATGGACGCGGTGCTGCTGCGGGCCCTGGACACGGGCCGGATCGACGGACCCGCGTTCTTCACGGACCTGTTCCGCCGGACTCCGGCCCACCGTCTGTTGCGCTTCCTGGACGGCGCCACCTCGCTCCGTGAGGAGTGGGGCATCGGGCTGCGCACCCCGGTGGGCCCGATGCTCCGCACCGCGCTCGAAGTGCCCTTCCTGCCCCGCCGCACCCACCCCGCCCCACGAACCGGAGAGACCCCCCGATGACCCTGCTGCGCGACGACGACCTGGCACGCGCCTTCGACCACGCGTCCCGCACCTACGACCGGCTCACGGCCCTCAACCCCGGTTACCGCACCGACCTGCTGCGCTCGGCCCGCCGGTTGCGGCTACCTGGGGACGGAGCCGGGCTGCGGCTGCTGGACCTCGGCTGCGGCACCGGCGCCTCCACCCGGGCCCTGCTGCGGGTCGCGCCCCGTGCCCGGATCACCGCCGTGGACGCCTCCTCGGGCATGCTGCGGCGGGCGCTGGCCAAGCCGTGGCCCGACGGGGTGCGGTTCCTGCACCTGAGCGCCGAGGAACTCGCGACGGCCGGCGAGGGCCCGTTCGACGCGGTCTTCGCCGCCTACCTGTTCCGCAACGTCTTTGACCCGGACGGCGTGCTGCGTACGGTGCGGACGCTGCTGCGGCCGGGCGGGCGTCTCGCCGTCCACGAGTACAGCCTCGGGGGATCACCTGCCCACCGTGCGCTGTGGACCGCCGTCTGCCAGGGCGTGATCATCCCGGCGGGCACCCTCACCGGCGACCGGGCCCTCTACCGCCACCTGTGGCGCAGCGTCCTGGCCTTCGACACGGCCCCCGTCTTCACCGGCCGGCTGGCCCGGGCCGGGTTCACGGACGCGCGCGCCCTGCCCCTCCCCGGGTGGCAGACCGGCATCACCCACACGTTCGTCGCCCGCAACGGCTCCGGGACGGCAGCGGAGGACACCCGATGAGCACCGGCACCGTCCGGCGCGGCCGCGACCGCAAGGCCGAGATCCTGCTGCCCGCCCCCGGCCGGGACCGCTTCTCGCCCGGCGACGCGCCCTCGGTCGCCGTGGTGGGCGGCGGGATCGCCGGTCTCGCGGCGGCCACCGGACTGGCGGAACGCGGCGCCCGGGTGATCCTTTACGAGCGGGAGGAGTCGCTGGGCGGCCGCCTCGCAGGGCATCGCACCCGGCTCGCGGACGGCTCCGAGGTGACGATGAGCCGCGGCTTCCACGCCTTCTTCCGCCAGTACTACAACCTGCGCGGCCTGCTGCGGCGGACCGATCCCGCCCTCGCTCGCCTCACCCCGCTGCCCGACTACCCGCTGCGGCACAGCGGTGGCCTGACCGACAGCTTCGCCCGCGTCCCGCGCACCCCGCCGTTCAGCGCGCTCGGCTTCGTCGCCCTCAGCCCGGCCTTCGGCTGGCGTGACCTCCTCGCGCTGGACGCCCGGGCGGCGCTGCCGCTGCTGGACGTGCGCGTGCCGGAGGTGTACGCGCGGTTCGACCGGGTCAGCGCGGCCGGTTTCCTGCGGAGCGTCCGCTTCCCCGAGGCAGCGCACCATCTGGCGTTCGAGGTGTTCTCCCGCAGCTTCTTCGCCGACCCCCGCGAACTGTCCGCCGCCGAACTGATGCTGATGTTCCACATCTACTTCCTCGGCTCGGCGGAAGGGCTGCTGTTCGACGTGCCCGACGAGCCCTTCCCGCAGGCCCTGTGGGAGCCGCTCGGGGCGTATCTCCGGCGGCTCGGCACGGACGTCCGCACCGGGACCGCCGTACACGGCGTGCGCCCTGCCGGCCCCGGTGGAGCCGAGGTGCGCACCGGCACCGGCACCGACCGGCACGACGCGGTGGTGCTCGCCCTGGACACCGGCGGGCTGCGGCAGGTCGTCGCCGGCTCCCCCGGCCTGGGCACCGGCGCCTGGCGCGACGACATCGCCGCCCTGCGCACCGCCCCGCCGTTCCTCGTCTCCCGGCTCTGGCTCGACCGGCCGGTCCGCGCCGACCGCCCCGGCTTCCTCGGCACCAGCGGGTACGGCGGCCTGGACAACATCAGCGTCCTGGAACGCTACGAAGGGGAGGCCGCCGGCTGGGCCGGGAAGAACGCGGGGTCGGTGGTGGAACTGCACGCCTACGCGGTCCCCGACGGCGCGGAACCGGAGCGGGTGCAGCACGAGTTGCTCGAACAGCTGGGGCGGGTGTACCCGGAGACCCGAGCGGCGCGGGTCGTCGACGCCCGGCACGAGTGGCGCTCGGACTGCCCGCTCTTCCTGGTGGGCACACACCACCGGCGTCCCACCGTGACGACCCCCCACCCGTGGCTGGCCCTGGCCGGCGACGGAGTCCGCTGCGACCTGCCCGTGGCCCTGATGGAACGGGCCGCCACCACCGGCTTCCTGGCGGCCAACGCCCTGCTCGCCCGGTGGGGCGTGGGCGGTCAGGTGCTGTGGACCGTCCCGCGGGCGGGCCGCTCCCCGGTGCTGCGGGCCCTCGGCGCGCTCGTGGGGCGCCCGGCGCACCGGTGATGCCGGGCCGCCGGACGGGCCCGGGTCACCCGGGGTGGTGTCACCCGGGGAAGCGTCCGGTGCTGCGCAGTGTCCAGCGCCGCTCGGCGTAGGCGAGGTCGTCGCGCCACAGCCGCCCGGCGGTGCGCCGCATCAGGGGGCGGAGCACGGGGGCGGCGGCCCGGGCCAGGGCGAAGCCGCGCCGATCCGAAGTGGCGACGACCGCCTCGACGACGGCTGTCCGCGGCCGTTCGTCGGCCGCGGACGTCAGCGGCGTGGCGTGCGTCTCCACGACGGACGTGGCGCCCTCGCCGTCGGTGATGCGCATGAGGACGGTGCGTGGCCCGGGCGCGGTGAACTCGGCCCGCACCGGGACCACCAGCCGGCCCGCCACCCGGAAGGAGACGTCGACGACGAAGGCGTCGTCCTGGTCGCCCCGGGGCGCGCGGGCGACCGTCAGGTCGACGAAGGAGTGCGGGTGGAACCAGGACCCGTGCCAGGGGTCGAGCCGGTTGGCCACCACGTCCTGCGGTTCGCACCGCCCGACCGCCGTGAACACGGCGTCCACCCCGGTGCCGGGCGCGGGACGCTCCGGAACGACGGGCCGCTCCGACGGCTCCTCGCCGCCGACCCCGTCGAGCCGCACCCACACCAGCACCCCGTCGTCGTGGACGGGGTACGGCTGCCAGCCGGCGGCCGCGGAACCGTCCAGCGCCAGTCCGTGCCAGTGGCACACCAGCGTGCCGCACACCACCCGGCCGTCCCGCAGCGGAGCACCGAGGTGCGGGCAGATGCCGGAACCCGCGTGCAGGTCGCCCGCCTCCGACCGCCACAGCACCACCTCGACGCCGCCGACGGTCCTGCCGTGGGGGCTGCCGGGGCGCACGTCCCGGGAGGCGCCGACCACGAACCAGTTCCCGGAGGGCCGGGCGGACGCCCGTTTCAGCGCGTCGGCGATCAGCGCGGGCCGCGCCGCGCGCCAGGTCGGCGTCTGCTCCGCCCAGTCCGGTCCGCGGCGCCGCCGCAACGGCGACGTCCAGCCTGCCCTGCCCGCTCGCTCAGCCACGACCCGGTCCCTTCCGTTCCAGTGCGCCGGGGGCCGCCGCGGGTGCCGCGCGCCATCGCGCGCCGGCCACCTTGAGGAGCCCGGCCGCGGCGGTGGCCGCCCGTCGGCGGCGCGGTACCACCGCACGGCGGTGCAGCACCGTGTAGTCGTGCCGCGCGATCGTGTCGAGGATGCCGCCGTAGAGCGTGAACGCCGTGCCGATGCAGGGGCGCACCCGCGGGTCGAGCATCGCGATGCCCGGTTCCGCCGCCCGGTACACCTCCCTGGTCATGGCCTCGGCCGCGACGAACGCCGCCCGGATCCGCGGATCGTGGCGTCCGGTGCGCCGGCTCCACTCCAGCAGCGGCCGGTCCACGCCGTGCGCGGCGAGCAGGTCCGCGGGCAGGTAGACGCGGCCGCGGTCCAGGTCCTCGCCCACGTCCCGCAGGAAGTTGGTGAGCTGGAACGCCACGCCGAGGTCGGCGGCGTGCCGGGCGGCCTCCTCGCGCGGGACGACCGTGCCGAGCACCGGCAGCATCTGCAACCCGATCACCGCCGCCGAGCCGTGCATGTAGGCCCGCAGGTCGGCGTATTCCGGATAGTCCGTGACGGTCAGGTCGGCGCGCATCGAGGCGAGGAAGTCGGCGAAGTGCGTCACCTCGATGCCGTACCGGTCGGCGGTGTCGGCCACGGCCCGGACCACCGGGTCGCTCCCGCCGCCGGTGCGCAGCGCGTGGGCGAGGTCGCCCTCCAGCCGCGTCAGCAGCAGACCGGGCTCGTCGGGGGTCCGGTGCCGGTCCGGGTCGTCGACGATGTCGTCGGCCCGGCGGGCGAAGCCGTACAGCGCGTGGACCGCCGAGCGGCGTTCCAGCGGCAGCAGGCGGGTGGCCAGGAAGTAGGTCCGGCCGTGCCGGGCGTTGAGCTGCCGGCACCGGGTGTAGGCCTCGCGCAGGCCGGGGTCGGTGATACCGGCGGCGTCCAGTTCACGACGGGTCATGGGCACCTGCTCGGGTGGGGGCGGACGGGAGTTCCCGCACGGCGGGGCGCGGCCGGGACACCGGAGGGCGGCGTCCCGCGCCGCCCGTGATCCGGGCGGCCGCGAGCTTGCCGCTGATCAGCACGGTCGGTACGCCGACGCCCGGGGTGGTCCCGCAGCCGGCGAGTACGACGTTGTCCAGCCCGCGGACGAGGTTGCGCGGCCGGAAGGGGCCGGTCTGGGCGAAGGTGTGGGAGACGGAGAAGGGGCTGCCCGCCGCGTGCCCCTGGGCCGTCCAGTCGAGCGGCGTCACCAGGAGTTCCTCCTCGACGCTGTCGGCGAAGCCGTCGAGGCCGCGGCGCTCCAGTTCGGCGACCAGGCTGTCGCGGTAGCGGGGGCCCAGGTCGCGCCAGGCGGCGGCGGACGGGCCGACGTCGGTGTTGGGGCAGGGCGCGAGGACGTAGTGGAGGTGGCGGCCCGGCGGGGCCAGCGAGGCGTCGTGGGCCGTCGGCCTGGTGATCAGCAGGGACGGGTCGCTCATCAGCGCTCCCGAGCGGGTCAGTTCGTCGAAGGTGCGCTCCCAGGCGGCGCCGAAGGACAGTGTGTGGTGGGCGAGGTGGGGCCAGGTGCGGTCGGTGCCCGCGTGCAGGACCACCGCGGACGGCGCGTGCCGCAGTGGTACCGGGCGCCGGGGTGTCCGGCCGAGCAGCCGGTGCGCGGTGGGCAGTTCGCAGGTGAGCACCACGGCGTCGCACGGGATGCGCTCCCCCGAGGCGAGGCGGACGGCCCGCACCCGGCCGGACCGGCGTTCCAGCGCGCTCACCTCGGCGGACCAGCGCAGCTCGGCACCGGCACCGGACGCCGCTTCCGCCATCGCCCGGGGCAGCGCGTGCAGGCCGCCCTTGGGGAACCAGACGCCGGCCACGGTGTCCATGTAGGCGATCACCGCGTAGGCCGCGAGCGCCCGGGCGGGGGCGACACCGGCGTACAGGGCCTGGAAGGAGAAGACGCGGCGCAGCCGGTCGTCGGTGAGGAAGCGGCCGATCCGGCTGTCCAGCCGCCCGAAGCCGCCGAGCGCCGCCAGCCGGGCCAGGTCGGGGTGCGCGAGCTGGAACGGCGAGTCGAAGTTGGTGTCGATGAACCGGCGCATCTGCGCCCGGTACAGCCGCTCCAGCCACTCCCGCAGCCTGCGGTAGCCCGCCGCCTCGGCGGGTCCGGCGAAGCGCCGCACCTCCGCCTCCATGGCGTCGCCGTCGGTGTGCACGTCGAGCGAGGTGCCGTCCGCGAAGCCCGCCCGGTAGGCGGGGTGCAGGGCCACCAGCTCGACGTGCCGGTCGAGGCGGTCGCCGACGGCCGCGAACGCCTCGTCGGCCAGGTGCGGCATCGTCAGCACGGTGGGCCCCGTGTCCACCTGGTAGCCGCCGAGCCGTACGCGCCCGGCCCGGCCACCCGGCCCTGCGTCCCGTTCGACGAGCGTGACCCGCCGTCCGGCGCCCAGCAGATGCAGGGCGCACGCCAGGCCGGACAGTCCCGCGCCCACCACGACGACGTGGTCCGTCGGCCCCGTCACCGTCCTCATACCAGCTCCTCGGCGGGGCGCGGGGCGACGCCCGAGGCCCGTTCGACCAGGGCGGCGAACTCCCGCCGGGCGTCGGGCCCGGCGGTGGCCGCAGCGAAGTGGCGCAGACCGGCCGCCGCCAGTTCCCCGATCCGCGCCTCGATCTCCGCCCGGGCGCCCGTCCGCTCCAGGGCCGCCCGCATCCCCTCGACGGTGTGTGCCGTCCGTGAGCCCGCGTCCGGGGCCAGGACCGCGGCGGATTCCTGGTCGCCGACGGCTTCGGCGAGCCGGACGGCGACGGCGAGGAGCGGGGTGAGCTTGCGGGAGCGCAGGTCGTCGTCGGCGGGTTTCCCGGTCCGTGCCGGGTCGCCGAAGGCGCCGAGGAGGTCGTCGCGCAGCTGGAACGCCAGCCCCGCGCACCGGCCGGCGGCCCGCAGCGCCCCCAGGGTGCGGGCGTCCGCACCGGCCAGTGACGCGCCCAGCGCCAGGGGCCGCTCGACCGTGTACAGGGCGCTCTTGAGGACGGCGACGGTCAGCGCCTCCTCCTCGCAGGACGAGCCGCTCGCCTGCGCGTTCAGGTCGCGGTACTGCCCGGCGACCATCTCGGTGCGCATGGCCCGCCACTCGCCGAGCAGCCGGGCGCCCCGCGGCGTGCCGAGCGCCGTCTCCGTCAGCAGGTCGTCCGCCCACGCCAGCGCCAGGTCGCCCGCGAGGACGGCGGCCGACGTCCCGAACGACTCGGCGGAGCCGTAGGTGCGGCCGGTCCGGTGGACGCGGGTGAAGTCCACGTGTATCGCCGGAGCGCCCCGGCGCAGGGGGGAGCCGTCCATCACGTCGTCGTGGATGAGGGCGCACGCCTGGAGCAGTTCGAGGGCGGCGCCCAGACGCAGGACCTCGGTGGCGTCGCCCGAGCCGCCCGCGGCCCGCCAGCCGCACCACACGAACGCCGTGCGCAGCCGCTTGCCGCCATGCCGGACGAACGCGGCGACGCGGTCCGCCATGTCGTGGGCGAACAGCGCGTCGGTGTCCCGGGCCTGCCGCAGGCGCTCCGCGAGCACCCGCTCGAGGACGTGCTCCACGGCCCGCGTGGCCTGCTGGGCGGTGCGCGGGGTGTCGTCCGCTTCCGCCGGTCCGGCCGTCGTCGGCCGCGGTCCAAGCATGCGCTGCCCCTTCTCGGTTCCGGTCGTCCGCACATCAGTGCTTCCACGGGGAGCGGCGTCTTGGATGCGCCGAAGGGGCGACGCGGCCGGCAGGCGAAGTGAACAGGACGACCGCGACGGTCATGGCGTCACTCCTGGTGAGGTGGTGCGGTGCTGCGGATCACGTCTGCCGCTGCCGGGTCTTTCGCCCGGCACGGCGCCGCCGGATGCGCGGAATACCGGGGGCGCGCGATGCGACCCGGCGTCCGCTCGTGCCGTCGGCCGCGGCCCGGGCGATGTTGCGCGCCATGCCGCCGAACACCACGGCGTGGAACGGGGCGACGCTCCACCAGTAGGCGTGGCCCAGCAGGCCGCGGGGGTGGAACAGGGCCCGCTGCCGGTAGCGGGTGCGGCCCTCGTCGTCGGTCTCGGCGCGCATCTCCAGCCAGGCGAGGCCCGGCAGCCGCATCTCGGCGCGCAGCCGCAGCAGACGCCCCGGCTCGATCTCCTCCACCCGCCAGAAGTCCAGCGAGTCGCCCACCCTCAGGCGCTCGGTGTCGCGCCGTCCGCGGCGCAGTCCGACCCCGCCGGCGAACCGGTCCAGCCGGCCCCGGACCGCCCAGGCCCGCGGGGAGGAGTACCAGCCGTTCTCGCCGCCGATGCCCTCGATCACCCGCCACAGGGCCTCCCGCGACGCGTCGACCGGCCGGTGCCGCTCGTCCCGGTAGAGGCTGCCGCCCGCCCAGTCGGGGTCCGTGGGCAGCGGATCGCTGGGCGCCCCGGGCACCGACGCCGAGGACCAGCGCGTGGCGACCTGCGCCTCCCGCACCCTGCGCAGCGCCAGGGCGAGCGCCTCGTCGAAGGGCAGCGGCCGGCCCGGGGCGTCCGGCACGTGACGGGCGATGTCGTGTTCCCGGCAGACGACCTCGTGCCGCAGCGACTCGGTCAGCGGCCGGGCGATCGAGGCGGGCACCGGGGTGACGAGGCCGACCCAGTGGCTGGACAGCCGGGGGGTGAGGACCGGGACCGGCACGATGAACCGCCGCGGCAGCCCGGCAACGGCGGCGTACCGGAGCATCATGTCCCGGTAGGTGAGGACGTCGGGGCCACCGATGTCGAAGGCCCGGTCGACGTCGGCCGGCATGGTCGCCGACCCGACGAGGTAGCGCAGCACGTCCCGGACCGCGATCGGCTGGATCCGGGTGTGCACCCAGCTGGGGGTGACCATGACGGGCAGCCGTTCGGTGAGGTAGCGCAGCATCTCGAACGACGCCGAGCCGGAGCCGATGACGACGGCCGCCCGCAGCACGGTGGCGGGCACGGGCGAACCGAGGAAGGTCTCCCCCACCTCCGCCCGGGACCGCAGATGCGGGGAGAGAGACCGCTCCGGGACGTTCCGCGGTGTGAGCCCGCCGAGGTAGACGATCCTCCGCACACCGGCGATCCGCGCCTGCTCGGCGAAGGTCCGGGCGGCCTCCCGGTCGGTGTCCTCGAACCCGGAGCCGGTGCCGAGGGCGTGCACCAGGTAGTAGGCGACGTCGACACCGCGCAGGGCGGCGGCGACCGACTCCGGGTCGGTGACGTCCCCCTGGACGGTCTCGGCGTGCTTCGCCCAGGGGTGGTCGCGCAGTTTGCCGGGCGTACGGGCGAGACACCGGACGCGGTACCCCTGTTGCAGCAGTTCCGGCACCAGGCGCCCGCCGATGTACCCGGACGCCCCGGTGACCAGGCAGTGCAGCCGCTGCCCTTCCGTCGCCATGGTCGCGCCTCCCGTGCCTCGACCCCCGTGCCGTGCCGCCGGATCACGGCCCCGACGTGAACACTTCCGGCGGGGCGCCCGTCACGGATGCACGGCCCGGGTGCCGCCGGACGACTCAGCCGCGGGCGTGCCGTCGGCCCCTGGCCGGGCCGGGCGGGCCAGGGCGCTAGGCCACCCCGCGTGCGGCCCGATGTCGATCATCAGCGCGGGCACCAGCAGCGAGCGGACCACGAGCGTGTCGAGCAGCATCCCGAAGGCGACGATGAACGCGATCTGCACCAGAAACGCCAGGGGGATCACCACCAGCGCCGCGAACGTCGCCGCGAGCACCACGCCCGCCGAGGTGATCACCCCTTCCGTGGTGGTCAGCCCGCGCAGCACGCCCTGCCGGTCGCCGTGCGCGAGCGCCTCCCCCCGGACCGGGGACATCAGGAAGTCTGCTGCGCGGTGCAGCCGCCGACGAGCGCTTCGGCGCCGGTGACGCGTGCACCCTCGCGCGCAGCCGCTCGACGGTCGCCTTGGCGGCGTCGCTGTCCCGAGAAACCGGAGGGCGTCGTCCGCTTCCTCGCCGAGATGGACGCGGAACTCGCCCCGCTCCGTCAGGGATCCGGCTGAGGTCCGTCAGGTGTCGCCCAGGGACTTCCCGATCTCGCCCAGCGCGCCGGTCATCCGGCGGTAGTCGGCGGGGGCGAGCGGCGCGACGAAGTACTTCTCGACGACCTCCGCGTGGACGGCGGCGGCCCGCAGGAACACCGTCCGGCCGCGGTCGGTCGCCTCGACCAGGACGCTCCTGCGGTCCTCGGGGGCGGGCACGCGGCGCACCAGCCCGGCCGCCTCCATGCGGTCGATCAGACGGGTGATGCCGCTGCTGGTGAGGGTGAGGTCGTCGGCCAGGCGGCGCTGCGAGACCTCTTCGCCCGGGTCCCGGCAGAGCCTGATGAGGACCTCGAACATCGTGTGGCTGATCTCGCACTGCCGCCGCAGGACCGTGTCGATGCGCTGCTCCAGGCGGGTGGCGGCCTTGATCAGCAGCCCGAAGTCGTGCACGAGCGGACTGCGGGCGGCGCGGGCGGCTTCGTCGTCTCGGTTCGGCGTCTTCACCCGGCCGACTTTACTGCCACTTCACCTACTGTTTCCTCAAATACTGAGCAGTCAATTGCTGAGTAGTCAACGAAAGTCGTATGGTGGCGGCCCACCCCCTCAGCGAGCGGCAGAAAGGGAGATCAGTGGACCTCCAGCACTGGCTCGGCCGGGCCAACGACGCGATACAGGAATGGGCCGACACCTTCGGGCCCTACGAGCGGCACCCGTCCCTCCTCGTCGAGGACGACCGCTTCGCCGCCGCCTTCAAGGAGTTCACCGGGCGGCTGAAGGACAACTACCCCTTCTTCCACCCGCACTACGCGGGCCAGATGCTCAAGCCACCGCACCCGGCGGCCGTGGTCGGCTACCTCACCACCATGCTGATCAACCCCAACAACCACGCCCTGGACGGCGGCCCGGCCACCGCGCGCATGGAACGCGAGGCCGTGGCGCGGCTCGCCGCGATGTTCGGTTACGACACCCACCTCGGCCACCTCACCACCAGCGGCACGATCGCCAATCTCGAAGCTCTCTTCGTCGCCCGGGAGCTCCACCCCGGCCGGGGCGTCGCCTACAGCGCCGACGCGCACTACACGCACGGCCGCATGTGCCACGTCCTGGGCGTGAAGGGCCATCCGATCCCCACCGACGACCGGGGGCGCATCAGCCTCGACGCGCTCGAGGACGTCCTGCGGACGGGAGAGGTGGGCACGGTCGTCCTCACCGCCGGCACCACCGGCCTGGGGGCCGTCGACCCGGTCCACGACGCCCTGGCCCTCAGGGACCGCTACGGCGTCCGGCTCCACGTCGACGCCGCCTACGGCGGTTTCTTCACCCTGCTGGCCGGCGCCGACGGGCCCGAAGGGCTCCCGCCGGAGCCCTGGCGGGCGATCGCCCGGTGCGACTCGATCGTCGTCGATCCGCACAAGCACGGGCTCCAGCCCTACGGCTGCGGCGCCGTCCTCTTCCGCGACCCCGAGGTGGGCCGCTTCTACCTCCACGACTCGCCGTACACCTACTTCACCTCCAGCGAGCTCCACCTCGGGGAGATCAGCCTGGAGTGCTCACGCGCCGGGGCCTCGGCCGCCGCCCTGTGGCTCACCTTCCAGCTCCTCCCGCCCACGCCCGACGGCCTCGGCCGCGTCCTCGGGGCCGGCCGGCGCGCCGCCCTGCGGTGGGCCGAGCTGATCAGCGCCTCGGACGCGCTCGAGCTGTACCAGGAGCCCGAGCTGGACATCGTCGGCTACTTCCCGGTGGTGGAGCCCGCGACCCTCACCGCCGTCGACGCGGCGTCGGCACGGGTCCTGGCCGACGGCATGGCGGACCCCGATCCGGTGTTCCTCAGCACCCTCAGGGCCGACCACGAGGCGTTCACCGCACGCCACCCCAAGGTCGAAGCGGACGGCGACGGGGCGCGCATCCTGCGCAGCGTCCTGATGAAGCCGGAGTCCGAGCACCACGTGGAGCACCTCCACGACCGGGTCGAACGCCTCACACGGTCACTCTGAATCCGGTGTGCGCGGCGTGAGACCGTCGCCCCCCATAGTCGCCCTCCCCTAGTCGCGCTGCGGTACGACTAGTCGCGCTGCGGCACGACGGCCACGGGGCACTCGGCGTGGTGCAGCAGGGTGTGGGCCACCCTGCCGAGCTGGAGGCCGAAGTGGCCGTGGCGGCGCCGCGCTCCGACGATCACCAGGTCGGCCGCTGCGGAACGGTGCACGAGCACCCGGCGGGCCGGGCCCTCGACCGTCGTCCGACGCACGCGTACCGCCGGGTGGTCGGTCACGGCCTCGCGGAGCAGCTCGTCGAGCTCCTGACGGGCCCGCTCCTCCGCGTCACGCTCGGCTGCTTCGGCGAGCGCGGCGTCGCCGGCCGTCTCGGACGCGGGGCAGCGCCAGGCCCGGACCACGTCGAGGACGCACCCGCGGGCCTCGGCCTCCCGGAAGGCGAAGCGCGTCGCCTCCTCACCGGTCTCGGCGTCACCGGCGCCGAGCAGGACGCGCTCGTGCGCACCGGCCAGACCGGCCCGGTCGCCGCGCACGACGATCACCGGGCAGTGGGCACGGGCCGCGACGGCCAGCCCGACCGATCCGAGCAGCAGCCCCTTCAGCTCGCCGCGCCCGCGCGAGCCCGTGATCAGGGCGGTGGCGTTGTTGCCCTCGTGCAGGAGGGCGTCCGCCGCGTCGGCGAGGAGGACGTCGGTGGACACCTTCACGTCGGGGTGGCGCCGCCGGGCCCGCTCCGCCGCGGGGGCGACGATGTGGTCGGCCCCCGCCTGCCCCGCGGGGCGTCCCGCGCCGACGGACGGGGTGCGGCCCTCGTACCGCTCCCAGAGGGAGCCGTGGACCAGCCGCAGCGGGCATCCGTGCCGGGCCGCCTCGTCCACCGCCCAGTCGACCGCCGTCAGGCTGCCGTCCGACCCGTCGACCCCCACGACCAGGGGCAGTTCCCACGTCATCGCTCCCACCGCCTACCGGGGCAGTCTGCAGCTCCACTCCCACCGTCGCACCGGCGGCGGCCGCCCGCGAGGGGCGGTTCGGCCCCCTTCGGGCCCAGAGGTCCGGCCACCGGCATGGTCCGACCGGCCCCCCCCGGTGGCTCCCGGTCTCAAGACGGCGAGCCGCCGCGTTCGGACCGGCGATCCGCCGCGTTCAGACGGTGATCCGCCGCCCTGTCACGGCGACGGGCTCGACGCGCAGCCACAGCTCGCGCCGGCCTCCCGCCCAGGGCGGGCTGTAGGCCTGGTCGTCCAGGCGGGCCGTCTCGTCCGGATCCGTCACGGCCCTCGCGGGTCCGCGCACCAGGACGCTCCAGCCCTCGCTGAACGCCTCGTCGACGCGGTCGACCTCGAAGGCGACCTGCCGGCCGTCCGCCCCTGCGAGGACCGTGCCCGGTTCGGTGCGGAACACGATCGCCCCGTCGACGACGCTGTAGTTGACGGGCAAGACGACCGGACCGGCGTCCGCGGCGACGGCGAGGCGCCCCACTCCGTGCGTCGCGAGCAGCGCACGGCATTCCGCTTCGGTCAGCTCCGCGAACCGCGGTGCCCAAGCGGCCCGTCCGAGGCCGGGCGGCAGCTCGGTGTCGCCCCCGGTGAGGTGCCAGACCGTCGTCCTCAGGACACCGGCCAGCCGCAGCAGGGTGCCCGCGCCCGGGTCCGCCCCGGGCCGCTCCTCCAGGTACTGGAGATAGGCCGGGGCCATGCCCGCCTGCGCGGCCGTCTCCTGCCGGGACAGGCCGAGTGCCGTGCGCCGCTGGCTGATGCGCCGCCCGAGGTCGCCCGCCGGGCGCCCCTCCACGGCATGGGACGGGGCTTCGTCGCTCATGGCCCGTCGCCTCCTTCGCTCATCGGACTGCCTGATAGGGGACGACTTCCTCGTGCGGTTCCTCGCCCAGCACGACCTTGAGCGCCCCCGTGTCGGCGGCGCGGGCGAAGACGTCGTACGCCTCCTCCATCCGGGCCAGGGGGAAGGTGTGCGTGACCAGTTGTCCGGTGGGCAGGCGGCCGGCCGCCGCCATCCGGAGCAGCGTGGGCGTGGAGTACGTGTCCACCAGGCCGGTGGTGATGGTGACGTTCTTGATCCACAGGTCTTCCAGGTGCAGGGTCGCGGGCTTGCCGTGCACGCCGACGTTCGCCACGTGGCCGCCGGGCCGCACCACGCGCGCGCAGAGTTCGAAGGTCTCCGGGACGCCCACGGCCTCGACGACCACATCGGCGCCCAGCCCGTCGGTGAGGTCCGCGATCAGCTGCTCGGGGAGTTCCCGGGCGTCCGCGACCGCGTCCGCGCCGAGTCGTCTGGCGGCGTCCAGCCGGGCGGCGGCGAGGTCGACGGCGACGATCCGCTCGGGCGCGAACAACCGGGCCGTGGCGACGGCCGCGAGCCCGACGGGTCCGGCGCCGACGACGGCGACGGTGTCCCCGGGCCGCACGTGCCCGTTCAGCACGCCGACCTCGTAGGAGGTCGGGAAGATGTCGGCCAGCAGCACGGCGTCCTTACCGGCCAGCGTGCTGGGCAGCGGGTGCACGGAGAGGTCGGCGTGGGGCACGCGCACGAACTGGGCCTGGGTGCCGTCGATCAGGTGGCCGAGGATCCAGCCTCCGCCGCCCCGGCACTGGCCGTACATGCCCTCCCGGCAGTAGCGGCAGCGGCCGCAGGCGGTGATGCAGGAGACCAGCACCCGGTCGCCCGGGCGCACGGTGCGCACGTCGCCGCCGACGTCGACGATCTCGCCGACCGCCTCGTGGCCCAGCACCGTGCCCGGACGTACCTCGGGGACGTCGCCTTTGAGGATGTGCAGGTCCGTGCCGCAGATGGTGACGGCGTCGACCCGCACGACGGCGTCGGTCGCCTCCTTGATCCCGGGGTCCGGGACGTCCTCCCAGGCGGACTGTCCGGGACCGTGGAAGACGTAGGCCTTCATGGCGTTCCCACCTTCCTGGAGCGGCCGACACGACCGGTTTCACCCCACTTCCAGCTTGGCCCGGATCGCGGCGACGCGCTTGGTCCGGTCGGCCCCTCCCCCGGGTACCTGCGCGCCCGCCGGCCCGCCCCTCGCGCCGACGAACGGCCCGTTCGGCCCGCCGGATCAGGGCCGAACGGCCCTGTCGCCCGCCGGTGCCGCCCGGCTTTCCTCGGACCATGTCCGAGACCCTTGGCAGGTCCGCCCGGCAGTCCGCGGAACGCCGGGCACACGTCGTGGCGCTGCGCGGTGAGATCGACCTGCTCACGGCACCCGCCCTGAGGGATCGCCTCGACCTGCTGACCGCCGGTCCGAGCCCCGACCTGGTGCTGGACCTGCGGGCCGTGTCCTTCGTCGACTGCGTGGGGTTCGGGGTGCTGTGCCGGGCGCGCAACCGCGTGCTGGCACGGCACGGCCGGCTGCGTCTGGTCACCGGCAGCGCCTTTCTCCGCCGTACCCTGCGGCACGCAGGCCTCGCGGGCGTCTTCGAGGTGCTTTCCGGCATGCCGCGGGACATGGCCGGCCCGCTGACCGCCGGCGCCGCAGACGGGCCGGGCGGCTGACCGGCCTCCGCGCGCCTCCGGCGGATCGCCGCGGTACGGGCCGGCGCGGTCACGCCCGCTCGGGCACGACGGCGACGGGGCAGGACGCGTGGTGCAGCACGGCATGGGTGACGCGGCCGATGTGGAGGCCGAAGCGGCCCTGCGGGTGCCGGGCACCGACCACGAGGAGGGCGGCGTCGGCCGACGCGTCGAGCAGCGCCGTCCGGGCCGGGCCCTCGACGATCCGCCGGCGCAGCTCGACCCCCGGGAACTCCTCGGCCGGCGCGCGCAGCCCGGCCTCCAGTGCCTCGACGGCGCGCTGCCGGTGTGCCTGGGCCGGTTCGCCGGTGAGCAGCAGGTGGTCGGTGGCCTCGTGCGCGGGCGCGTGCCAGGCCCGAACGGCCTCGACGGGTACGCCGCGCCGGCCCGCCTCGCGGAAGGCGAAGCGCACCGCCTCCGAGTCCGCCGTCAGGTCGGGGACCCCGACGACGATGTGGCCGCCCCGGGCCCGGGACCCGGCCCGGTCGTCGTGCGGGCCGCGCACGACGATCACCGGGCCGTCGGCGCGCCCGGCGACCGCCAGGCTCACCGATCCCAGCAGCAACTCGGCGGCGCTCCCGCGGCCGCGGGAGCCCAGGACCAGCGCGGAGGCCTTGCGTGCCGCACGGCGGAGTACCGGCACCGGCCCGGCGGGCACCACCTCGGTGGTGACCTTCGTGCCGGGGACCCGCTGCCTGGCACGTCTGGCCGCGGCGACGACGAGGACGTCGGTGAGGATCCGCTCCGAGGTCCCCTGGCTCGCGGGGAAGACGGCCCGCTCGTAGCGCTGCCACAGCGACGCGTACACCACGTGCAGCGGGACACCGCGCAGCGCGGCCTCGTCGGCGGCCCAGTCCACGGCCCGCAGGCTGGACTCCGAGCCGTCGACGCCCACGACCATCGGCCGGTCCATCCCCCTCATCCTCTCCGGGCGGGCCCTTCCGCGCGAACGAGCGCCGGTGGACCGTCAGTCGTGGGCGACCACGGCGACGGGAGCGGCGGCATGGTGGAGCACGGCATGCGTGACGGGGCCGATGTGCGCCCCGAACGGACTGCGGCGGATCCGCCGCCCCACGACGACCAGGGAGGCCTCGTGCGAGGCGCTGATCAGATGCCCCGCCGGGCTGCCCGAGCGTGACTCCTCGACGACGTCGACGGACGGGTACTTCTCCCGCCACGGGAGCAGCGCCTCGGTGAGCGCGGTGGTCTCCCGGCGGACGACATCGTCGCCGCCGTAGAGGTCGTACGGGGACGGCTTCCAGCCGTGCACGGCCCGCACGCCGGTACCGCGCCGGGCCGCCGCGTCGAAGGCGAACTCGATCACCGACGCGTCGAGGTGGTCGGTGTCGAGGCCGAGGACGACGGGCCGGTACGGGGTGGCGGCGGACGGAATGCCGACCGGGTCCCTCTCGTGCTCGTCCGCCGCCTGTTCACCGGCCCGGACCAGGATCACTGGGCACTCGGCGTGCGCCACCACGGCGAGACCGACCGACCCGACCAGGAATCCGCCGACACCGCTCAGCCCCCGCGAGCCGAGGACGAGCAGCTCGGTGCTCCTGCCGGCCTCGCCGAGCACCTCGCTGGGCCGGCCGGTCAGGACCTCGGCCGTCACCTGGAGTCCGGGATGCCGCAGCCGGAGGCCCTCGGTGGCCTCGCGAGGGATCCGCTCGCTCCAGCGCTGCCCGGTCCCGGCACCGAGCAGGGGGGCCTGGACCACGGGTTCCGGCACGGGTTCCCACACGTGGAGGACCTTCAGCGGCAGACCGCGCAGCTTCGCCTCACGGGCCGCCCATTCGGCGGCGGCCCGGCTCTCGGGCGAACCGTCCAGACCCACAGTGATCGTGCCGGACATCTCTCCACCTCCGGAGTAGGGGCTCACGGTTCGAGCGTCCCCCCGACGGACCGTGGCGGTGCAGGGGTCCACTGGTCCCGCACGGGGACCGGCCGGCACGCTGGCCGTCTCGGTGGGACTGGGCCGGTCGGCCCTAGTGCGTCCGGGCCCCGGCACGTGATGATCGTGGGGACGGACGGCCGCAGTCCGTGCTTGCGCCGTTTCGAGGAACGAGGGGCCGACATGAGCGAGCCGCGCACCTTCACCGAGGAGCACCCCATCCGGGTCTTCCTGCTCGACGACCACGAGGTGGTGCGCCGCGGCCTGGCGGACCTGCTGGACGCCGAACCGGACATCTCGGTGGTCGGGGACGCGGAGAACGTCCGGCACGCGCTGGCCCGGGGCCCGGCGCTCCGCCCCGACGTGGCCGTGCTCGACGTACGCCTGCCGGACGGCGACGGCATCACCGTCTGCCGCGAGCTGCGCAGCCGGATGCCCGAGCTGGCCTGTCTGATGCTGACGTCGTTCGACGACGAAGAGGCCCTCCTCGACGCGATCATGGCCGGGGCCTCGGGTTACGTGCTCAAGCAGATCAAGGGGTCCGACCTGGTCTCGGCCGTGCGCACGGTCGCGTCCGGCCGGTCCATGCTCGACCCGGAGACCACCGCCCGGCTGATGCGCTCGCTGCGCGCCGACCCGTCCGAGGAACCGGCGCTCGCCCCCGAGCTGGCGGGTCTGTCGCCGCGCGAGCGGGAGATCCTCGTCCTGATCGGGGACGGTCTGACCAACCGCGAGATCGGCAGGAAGCTCTACCTGTCCGAGAAGACCGTCAAGAACCACATCTCCCGGCTGCTGGCCAAGCTCGGGGTGCAGCGGCGCGTCCAGGCCGCGGTCCTCGCGTCGCAGGTGGAGCAGCCCGAGACGGACAGGCGCGCGGCGCGCTGAGCCCGGCCGCGGGGCACCCCGCGACCGGCCCGGCCCGGCCCGCCGGCTGACGCCCCGCCGCCGGACGATCGGCGGTCAGCCGGGCGCCGGCCGTACCTGTACCGCGATCGGCGGTCAGCCGGGCGCCGGCCGTACCGGTACCCGCCACACCACCTGTGTCCCGCCGCCCTCCGGGCGCTCGTCGAGGCGGAGTTCACCGCCGAGCGCGGCGGCCCGGTCCTCCATGTTCCGCAGCCCGCTGCGCGCGGTGCCCGGCGGGATGCCGCGGCCGTCGTCGGCCACCGTGAGGGTCAGCTCGCCCCGGGCGTACCTCAGGTGCACGTCCACGGAGCGCGCCCCGGAGTGCCGGGCCGCGTTGCTCAGCGCCTCGCCGAGCACCGCCAGCGCGTGGTCGGCGACCTCGCCCGGCACGTCCGTGTCGACCAGCCCCTCGATCCGCACCGCCGGGGCGAAGCCCAGGGCGGAGGTCGCCGCCGTGACCGCGTCCGAGACCCGGCCCCGCAGGCCGCTCCCCTCCCGTGTGCCGCCGCCCTGCGCGCGCAGCCCGAAGATCGTGGAGCGGATGATCTTGATGGTTTCGTCCACGTCGTCCACGGTCCGCGACAGCCGCTCCGCGGCCTCCGGGTGGTCGATGAAACGCTGGGCGCTCTGCAGGGTCATCCCGGCCGCGAACAGCCGCTGGATGGCCAGGTCGTGCAGGTCGCGGGCGATCCGGTCACGGTCGCGCAGCAGCGCGATCTGTTCGGCGTCCCGGCGCCGCTCGGCCAGTTCAAGCGCCAGGGCCGCCTGCTCGGCGAACCCCCGCAGGGGGCGGGTGTCGGCGTCCGTGAACGGCGTACGACCCGCCGAGCGCCCCAGCAGCAGCACACCGCCGGCCTTGCCACCGGCCCCCAGCGGCACGCCGACGACGGGGCCGAGGCCGGCCCACTGCGCGTCGTCCGCGCTGGTCCGCGGGTCCTGACGGATGTCCGCGCTCACGGCCGGCTCCGCCGTCGTCAGCACGGCGGCGACGAAGCCGTCCTGCCCGGACATGAGCAGGCCGCTGCGCCGCTCCGCGTCCAGCCCGACGGCCAGCAGCGGCCGCAGGGTGCTCTCCTCCGGCACCCGCTCGGCGATCATCCCCGCATCGGCGCCGGCGATCCGCCGCGCCTGCTCCACGACCAGTTCCAGGACGTCCGTGCTCGGCGCGCCCGACAGCAGAGCGCGGGTGACCTCGGAACTCGCCCGCAGCCACCGCTCGCGCAACCGCGTCTCCTCGTACAGCCGCGCGTTCTCGATGGCCACGCCCGCCGCCACCGCCAGGGTGGACAGCACCGACTCGTCCTCGGCGTCGAACTCCGCGGCACCGCGCTTCTCGGTGAGGTACAGGTTGCCGAACACCTGGTCGCGCACCCGGATGGGCACGCCCAGGAACGAGTGCATCGGCGGGTGGTGGGGCGGGAAGCCGTAGGACGACACGTGCTCGGAGATCTCGGCCAGCCGCAGCGGCTCCGGGTGGCGGATCAGCTCGCCCAGGATGCCGTGCCCGCTGGGCAGGTCGCCGATCCGGGCCCGCTGTTCGTCGCTGATGCCCACGGTGTGGAACTCGGAGAGCATGCGGTCTTCACCGATGACGCCGAGCGCGCCGTACTCGGCGTCCACCAGCACCACGGCCGCCTCGACGATCCGCCGGAGCGCCTGCGCGAGGTCCAGCTCCCGCCCGACCGACAGCACCGCCTCCAGGAGGCTGTGCACGCGGTCCTGGGTGCCGCGCGCCGCGTCGATCCGCGCCTGGAGTTCGTCCAGCAGTTCGTCCAGTCGCAGCTTGGGCAGGTGCTGCTCGGATCGCCCGGGCCGTTCCCCGCTCATCGTCTCCTCCGACCGGTCCCGCGCACGCGGCGTGATGGGCGCCTCATCCCCTCACGATAGTGGGTGGGGCCTGGTCGGGCGGGGTTGCGGCCGCACGCTCCGCCAGGGCCGACGGGCCCCGTTCGCCGGACCGGCCGGCCCGGGCGCGGGCGGGGAAAGCCGCCTATGGTCGCTGGAGGGACAGGCCCCTCGTCAGGCGGGAGCGGAATGCCGTGAAGATCATCGCGTACGGGGTCCTCACCGACGAGCAGCCGCTGCTCCGGGCCGCCTTCGACCGAGCGTTCGGCGATCGGCACGAGCTGCGGTGCCTGCAGCTGTTCCTCGACCGGGACACCGCCCCCACCGCGACCGGTCACGAGACCGTGCTCAGCAGCGTCAACGACACGCTGGACGCGCCGGTGCTGCGGGACCTCTCCCGGGGCGGCGCCCGGCTGATCGCCCAGCGGGCCACCGGCTACAACAACATCGACCTGGCCGCGGCCCGGGACCTCGGGCTGACCGTGGCCCGGGTGTCGTCCTACTCTCCCCACTCCGTCGCCGAGTTCGCCTGGGCGCTGGCCCTGGCCGTCGACCGGCGCATCGTCCGGGCCGCGCACCGCACGCGCGAGTTCGACTTCCGCCTCGACGGTCTGCTCGGCCGTGACCTGCACGGCCGCACCGCGGGCGTGGTGGGCACGGGCAAGATCGGCGGCGCGTTCGCCCGCATCGCCCACGGTTTCGGCATGCGCCTGCTCGGCTGGGACATCGTCGAGAACCCCGGCTGCTCCGCGCTCGGCATGGAGTACGTGTCGCCCGAGCTGCTGTTCGCCGAGTCGGACCTGGTCAGCCTGCACGTACCGCTGGTACCCGACACGCACCATCTGGTGGACGCCCGGATGCTGGACCTGATGAAGGCGGACGCCGTCCTGGTCAACTCCAGCCGCGGCGGCCTGGTCGACACCGACGCCCTGCTGGCCACGCTGCGTGCCGGCCGGCTCGGCGGCGTGGGCCTGGACGTGTACGAGGAGGAGGCGGGGGTGTTCTTCCTCGACAAGTCCCTGGAGGTGATGACCGACGAGCGCCTGGCCCGGCTGATGACCTTCCCCAACGTCCTGGTCACCTCCCACCAGGCGTACTTCACCCGCGACGCCGTCGGCCAGATCGCCGAGACGACCGTGCGCAACGTCGAGGACTTCCTCACCGGCCGGACCAGCGTCAACACCCTGGTGCCAGCCGGTCATTGACTGTTTCGCCGGCGCGCCTCCCCGCGGCGGACCGATGCCTCACGTGGAGAGCCGGCCGCCGTACGGAGTGCGTCCGTCGACGAGTTCGCGCCCGGTGACCAGTTCCGGGGCCACGCGGACGAAGACGTCGTCCGGGGCGGGGTGCCAGGCGCGTGGCCCTTCCCGCAGGAGCCGGGCGTGCTCGTCGGGATCGGTGACCAGGGTGGCGGTGCCGGTGACCACGACGCTCCAGCCCGAGTGGGCGAGCGCGTCGAATTCGTCGGCCTCGAACGCCACCACCGCCCCGGCGATCGCGCTCACCAGGGCCGAGGCGACCGACGTGCGGAGCAGCACCGCCCCGTCGTCGGCCGTGCCGAAGTTGACGGGCAGGACCGCGGGCAGTGCCTGCCGGGTGAACACGACGCGCCCCACAGGCACCTTGGGCAGGAAACGCAGGCACTCCTGCCGGCTCAGTTCTCGGAATCCGTCGTCGGGGTACATCGGCCGTCTCGTCTCTCACCCAGGGGGCCGTTCCGCGGATTCCCATCCTCGGACGGCAGCCGTGGCCGGGCCAGGGCCTGTCGGTCCAGAACGTTCCGCCACACGGCCCAGTGGTCCGTCGGCATCCCGGGCCGGAGAGGGCGTCCTTCCGGGGTGCGTCCCCGGGCGGGGGCCGGATGGTCCCGGGCCGGGTCTTGTGGCCCCTGGCTCCCGTGCCGGCGGCGGTCGACGCTGGAGTGGAAGCGGCACGTCGGTTGCCCCGTGACCAACCAAGGAGGTGGCGGTCATGACCAGGCCGGTCGTCGCTGGTGTGGACGGTTCTCCCGAGAGCCTCGCCGCCGTCGAGTGGGCGGCCCGGGAAGCCCTTCGCCGAGGACTGCCGCTCCGGCTCGTGCACGCCTGGGAGGCAGGGCTCCCCGAGGGCGCCCCCGAGGCGGTGCTGCCCGAGCTGAGGGCTCCCCAGTCCCACGCCCGGCACACCCTGCGCAGGGCGCTCGACCGGGTGAGCGAGGAGTACCCGCAGCTGTCCGTCACCGCGGAGCAGGTGTGCCGACTGCCCGTCCACGCCCTGCTCGCCGAGGCCCGGAACGCCGATCTCCTGGTCATCGGCAGCCAGGGACCCGGCGGGCTGGGCGGATTCGTCTCGGGGTCGGTCGCCATGGCCACCGCGGCCCGTGCCGAGCAGCCGATCGTCCTGGTACGGGCCGGCCGGACCGCCGAGGACGAGCACGTGCCGGACGGCGACGGGAAGCCGTCGGTCCGCACGCCCTTCCGTGACGTCGCGGTCGCCGTCGACGTCGACGGTCCGAGCGACGAGGTCCTCGACGTCGCGTTCCACGCCGCCGACCTGCGCGGGGCCCCGCTGCGTGCCGTCCACGCCTGGCACCTGCCGTTCTCCCGCGGCCTCCCGGACGCCGCCGAGGCACGCGCACGGATCAGGACGGAGGCGGCACGCGAGCTGTCGGAGCTGCTCGAACCCTGGCGCTCGAAGTACCCCGCCGTCGTCGTCGAGGAGAGCCTGCGCGAAGGACGGCCGGCACACGTCCTGGTCGGAGCCGCGGACGGAGCGGGCCTGCTCGTGGTGGGCAGCCGCAGGCGCCGCGCGGCGGTCGGCCCGCGCACCGGGCCGGTCGCGCACGCCCTGATCCACCATGTGCGCTGCCCGGTCGCGCTGGTGCCGCACGACTGACGGCCGCTCGCTCGGCCCTTGAGGAGGTAAGGCGGTCATGAACGAGAAGGTGCTGGTGGCCTACGGGTCCACCAACGGATCGACGGCCGGGATCGCCGAGCACATCGGTACGGTCCTGGCCGAGGACGGGCTGGCCGTGGACGTGCAGCCGGCCGCGGACGTCACCGACCTCACGGCGTACGGCGCGGTCGTCCTCGGCGGCGCCCTGTACGCGGGCCGTTGGCAGCGCGATGCCCGTCGCTTCGCACGGCGGCACCGCGAAGCCCTCGCCGAGCGGCCGGTGTGGCTGTTCAGCAGCGGCCCGCTGGACCCCTCGGCGTCCGAGCGGGACATCCCGCCCGCGCCCCGCGTCCGACGCGTGGCGGACCGCGTCGACGCACGGGGTCACACCACCTTCGGGGGACGTCTGGAGGGCGACGTCAAGGGGCGCATCGCCCGGATGATCGTCAACTCCGGGAAGGGCGGCGACTACCTCGACTTCGGGCAGATCGGCGACTGGGCGGCCGGGGTGGCCCGCGACCTGCGAGGCCCCGGGACCTGATCCGCGGCGCCTGCCCGGGATCTGATCCGCGGCGCCTGCCTGGGATCTGATCCACGGCGTCTCGCGGGTGTCAGTCCGGAAGCAGCAGCCGGCTCGTCTCGCCGGGCTCGACGCCGACCGTCCGGTCGGGCAGCCGTACGTCGATCGGCGGGAGGTCGGACGGCGGCACGGTCACCTCCAGCAGACCGCTGCCCAGCCGCAGCCGCACACCCCAGTGGCCCTGGTACTGCAGCGAGAATCCGTACGACGACAGCTCCGGCAGCGGCACGGGGTCCAGCCACAGCGACCCCGCGCGGGTCTCCAGCCCGGTCAGACCCCGCTGGACCAGGTCGAGGGTGCCGGCCATGGCGCCCAGGTGGATGCCCTCCCCGGTGGTTCCGCCCTGCAGGTCGGCCACATCGCCTCTGAGGGCCTCCTGGCAGAACACCCACGCCTCGCTGCGGCGGGCCCGGGCCAGGATCCAGCCGTGGACGAGACCGCTGAGCGTGGAGCCGTGGCTGGTGCGGGCCATGTAGTGGTCGACCGTGCGCCGCCAGGTCCGCTCGTCCAGCCGGTGACCCAATCGGTGGAAGAGTCCCTGGAGTTCCCCGGGTGAGAAGAGATAACCGAGCATCAGCACGTCCGCCTGCTTGGACGCCTTGTAGCGGTTGACGGTGTCGCCCTCCGCCTCCAGGATCCGGTCGAGCCGGCGGATGTCGTCGTACCGCTTCCGGTAACCCTCCCAGTCGAGTTCCGCGAGGTCGCCGTAGCCGTCGAACTGGCTGATGACACCCTCGTGGAAGGGCACGTGCAGCGTGCGGGAGACGTCCTCCCACCGCTCCAGCTCGCCTTCCTCCAGAGCGGCCCGTTCCAGGAGTTCGCGCCGCCGCGGCTCGGGAAGGTGGTCGCGCAGCACCTCCAGGGTGCGGGCCAGGACCCACGCCGCCGTGACGTTGGTGTACGCGTTGTCGTCGAGGCCGGGGGCCTCGGCGTCGGGGTAGGCCTCGTGGTACTCGTCCGGGCCGACCACGCCCCGGATGCGGTGCCGCCCGAGGCTCTCGTCCCAGGTGGCCGAGTCGGCCCAGAAGCGCGCGATCTGCAGCAGCATCTCGGCGCCCTTGGTGTGCAGGAACTCCGCGTCACCGCTGGCCTCGCAGTACTGCCACACGTTGTACGCGATGGCCGATCCGACGTGGTGCTGCAGGTGGGAGTGGTCGGGCAGCCAGCGTCCCGAGCGGGGGTTGAGATGCAGGCGCTGGGTCTCCTCGCGTCCGTCGCTGCCGCTCTGCCACGGGTAGAGCGCACCGCGCCGGCCTAGGGCCCGCGCGGCGGCGCGGGCCCGGTCCAGGCGCCGGTGGCGGTAGTGCAGGAGGGCGCGGGAGACCTCGGGGAAGTGCAGGTTGAGGTAGGGCAGGACGAACAGTTCGTCCCAGAAGATGTGCCCTCGGTAGGCCTCTCCGTGCAGTCCTCGGGCCGGTACGCCCACGTCCAGGTCGGCGGTGTGCGGAGAGAGCGTCTGCAGCACGTGGAAGAGGTGCAGCCGCAGGATGGCACCCGGCTCCCCGGGGACGTCGATCTCGGCCCGCCGCCACAGCTGGCCCCAGACGGTCGCGTGCGACTCCAGCAGTCCCTCGAAGCCGGGGGCGGTGGTCACGCGGTCCACCGCGGTCTGCAGCGGGTCGCTGATCGCCGGGTCGCGTGACGTGTGCATGGCCACGGTCTTGTCGACGGTCACGGTACGGCCCGGCTCCAGGACCAGGGTCACGCGCTGGAGCGCCCGAGGAGGTTCGTGGAGGTCGGCGACCGGTGCGTCGGCGCTCAGCCGGGCGGCCATGCCGATGCGGATGTCCGAGGTACGGGTACGGCAGCGCAGCCAGACGGTGCCGGGGTGGATGGTGCCGGTGTGCACATGGGTCAGGTGGCGCCCTTCGAGGCTGCGGTAGCGGCGCACTCCGGCGTTGGTGACCCCGCCGTCGAGCGCCGCCTCGACGTCCAGTTCCGTCGTGGCGCCCTCCACGGTGAACTCGGTGCGCAGAGCGGCCAGGTGCGGATCGGCCATGTGCACGAGACGCTGCTGTCGCACCGACAGCACGCGTCCGCCGTCCAGGCCGTACCGGGTCACGCGCTCCAGCAACCCCGCGTCCAGGAGCAGTGTCTGGCGGTGGCTCAGTACGGGTGCGGTGTCGGGCGTGAGCCACGCGCCGTCCGGGGTCCGGAAACGGAGGGGCAGCCAGTTCGGCAGGTTGACCATGTCCTCGTTCTCGACCTGGCGGCCCGCGACGACGGAGGTGAGACGGTTGTAGCAGCCGGCCGCGTAGGTGCCCGGGTAGTGCACGTCGTCCGCCGTGCACTCGGGCAGGGCCCCGCGTGTGGCGAAGCGGCCGTTGCCCAGCGTGCACAGCGTCTCCCGCACACGCTCGTGCGCGGGATCGTATCCCTCGTACTCCCACGTCCAGGCCGTCATGCGGCTGCCCCCTTCGCGGCTTGGAGGGTCGGGTGTGCGGGTCGCTGCCGACCAGTGTCACCCCGGGCGGACAGCGCCCCGGCGCCCATGGCACGGGCACCGGCGTGTCGCGGGCACCGGGGCGTGCGACGCCACCGGGCCGGACGCGTGGTGCAGCGGGGTGTGGCTCACCCGGCCCAGTTACAGACCGAAGTGTCCGGACCGGCGCCGTGCGCCGACGACTACGAGGTCGGCGGCGGCCGAGCGATTCACCAGCACCTTGCGGGCCGGGTGTCCGCCCCTTTGTCGGTCGGCCTGTCGGCCGGTCAGCCGGGCTGCCGCGCCGGCACCGGTTCCCGTGCCTCCTGTCGCGCGTACACCGCCCAGTCCACGATCTGCACCGCCGCTCCGGCGGCTTCCCGGCCCAGGCAGTGGGCGTGGTGCCTGCGGGCGATTCCGTCCAGATCGAGGTGGGAGCCGAAGGCGGGGTGCGCCGCCAGCCGTCGTGCGTACGCCCACAGACGGGGACGGTCGGTGATCCGGTGCACCGCTGCGGCGTCCAGGTGGTGGCGGTGCACGGTGTCCAGCTGCACCAGCGTCACCCACAACTGCACGTCCGCGACGGTGAGTTCGTCGCCCAATACGTGCTCGTGGGAGGCGAGCCGCCACTCCAGCACATCCATCGCGCGCAGCAGGGTCGCCAGCGCGGTGTCGCGGGCCGCCGAGTCACCACCGCACCGGCCGGCGCGCTGGGCGGTTGCGGTGATGCCCTGGTCGCAGAGCCGGCCTACGGCCGCGATCGCCTCGTCGGCACCGCGCGGGTGGAGATCGGGACCGTGACCGGCGAACCGCCGGGCCAGGTCGCGCAGGATGTCGGAGGTGTGCGTGCTGACGATCCGCCCGGTCCAGTTGTCGCTGAGGACGGGCGCCACGGCCGGACCGCGGTACTGGTGCGAGCTGGCCTCGTACAGCGGACGCAACGCCCGGTGTCCGCCGCCGGGTGCGTCGGGCACGGCGGGCAGCAGCGTCACCGGGAGGGTGTCGTCGAGGCCGAGCAGGCTGTGGGTGACGGCGATCCGCAGACAGTGCGGACAGGCCGGCGAGAGGTGGAGCCGGTAGCGGTGCGGCGCGGCGTAGTAGCCGCTGCGGGCGTCACAGCCGATCCTGCTCCGGAAGGACGGCACGGTCGGCGGGGGCGTGGCGGACATGCGTCTCCCTGGGGTGCTCGGTCACAGGCATACGGACATACGGAGGCGACGGCACGCGGCGCCTTCGGCACGGCCGGGGCGGCGGTACTTACGCGGCAGGGTCAGGCGTGAACGGGGGCTGAGCCGCCGGCGTACGCGGGGAACTCGCCGCGCTGCACACGCGCACGAGGTCGATGTGACGGCGGGACGTCAGCAGGGGCAGCGGGCGGACGGCGACACGCAGAGCGTTGCCGCCGAGGTCCAGCGCAGCACGGCCCATAATTCCCTACCAGTTCACTAGGATTCCCTGGTGGAGTGTCGTGCCGCGTCCAAGCGGCGTCAAGAGGGCCGGTCACCCCGCACCGGGACGTCTCACCACGCGAGAGGGCCCCGGGCCCGCCGGTGAGGTCGAGAGCGAGGGAGGGCCAGGCCGAGGTGGTGGCGCAAGGTCGGGCCCTCGTACTCCGTGCGGAACACGCCCCGTTCCTGCAGGAGCGGGACGACCTTGTCGGCGAACTCGTCGAGGCCGGTCGGGGTGATGTGCGGGACGAGGATGAAGCCGTCACTTGCGTCGGCCTGCACGAACTCGTTGAGGGTGCGGGCGATCGTCTCCGCCGAACCGATGAAGTTCTGCCGGTTCCCTGTCTCAATGACCAGGTCGCGGATCGACCAGTTGTTCGCGGCGGCCAGCTCGCGCCACTCGCGGGCGGTGGCCAGCGGGTCGCGGTACATGCGGACCTGGGCGCGGCCCTTGGAGATGTGGTCGTCGCCGACGTCCGGGTCGATGTCGGGGAGCGGCCCGTCCGGGTCGTAGGAGGACAGGTCCCGGTTCCAGACGAACTCCAGGTGCTTGAGGGCGGTGGCGCCGCTGACCTGCCGGCGGCGCACCAGCTTGGCCAGCTCCTCCGCCTCGGCGTCGGTGTCGGCGAGGGTGTAGGTGGCGGCGGGCAGGATCAGCAGCTGGTCGTGGCGGCGACCGTACTTGGCGAGGCGCTTCTTCACGTCGGTGTAGAAGGCCTGGCCGGCTTCGAGGGTGGCGTGCCGGCTGAAGATCGCGTCTGCTTCAAAGGCGGCGAACTCGCGGCCCTCCTCGGAGTCGCCGGCCTGGAAGATCACCGGGCGGCCCTGCGGGGAGCGCGGCACGTTGAACCGCCCGTGGATGTCGAAGTGCTGCCCGGTGTGGACGAAGGCGCCGGCCTTGGCGTCCCGCAGGAAGGTTCCGGTCTCCTGGTCTGCGAGGATCTCGTCGCCGTGCCAGGAGTCGAAGAGTTCGTTCGCCGTGGCCAGGAACTCCCTGGCGCGCGAGTAGCGCTCCTCCTGCGGCAGGAAGCCGCCGCGGCGGAAGTTCTCGCCGGTGAAGGCGTCCCAGGAGGTGACGACGTTCCAGGCGGAGCGCCCGCCGGAGAGGTGGTCCAGGCTGGCGAACTGGCGAGCGACCTCGTAGGGCTCGTTGAAGGTGGAGTTGATGGTGCCGGCCAGGCCGAGACGCTCGGTGACGGCGGCGAGTGCGGCCAGGACGGTGAAGGTGTCGGGGCGGCCGACGACGTCCAAGTCGTAGATGGCTCCGCCCTGTTCACGGAGCCTGAGTCCCTCGGCGAGGAACAGGAAGTCGAACTTGGCGCGTTCGGCGGTCTGCGCGAAGTGGACGAAGGAGCTGAACTGGATGTGGCTGCCGGCGCCCGGGTCGCTCCACACGGTGGTGTTGTTGACGCCGGGGAAGTGGGCAGCCAGGTGGATCTGCTTCAACGGCTTGCTCATGGTCGTGGTCGTCCCCTCCGGCTCAGGCGGTGGCAGCTTCGGCAAAGCGGTTGGCGGGGCGGGCCAGGCCCAGCAGTCCCCGCAGGGTGTCGGCCTCGTAGGCGCTGCGGAAGACGCCCCGGCGCTGCAGTTCGGGGACCAGCCCCCGGGTGATCGCCGGCAGGTCGTGGCCGGCGACGGCGGGGCGCAGCCGGAAGCCGGTCAGCCCGGCGCTGTGCAACTCCTCCAGAAGATCGGCGAGTTGGTCAGGCGTACCGGCGAAGATCGGGGCGTCGCTGGTGTACGGCTCCCCCGCGAGGGCGTCGAGGCGCGCGCGCCGGTCCTCCGCGGCAGCCTGGTCGTCGTCCAAGAGGACCACCACGTCACCGAAGACGTGCAGGGGTTCGCCCGCTCGCCCGGCCGTCTCCTGCTCGGCGCGGATCTCGGCGACGATCGCGCGGGCCTGTTCGGCGTCGTACGGGGTGACGTAGCCGATGTCGGCCTGGCGAGCCACGAGCCGGTACGGAACGGTCTGGTGGGCGAGGGCGGTGACCGGCGGCTGGCCCTGCGGCGGGCGCGGGGTGATGGAGGGGCCCCTGACGCTGAAGAACCGGCCCTCGAAGTCGATGTGGTGCAGCTTGTCCCGGTCGATGAAGCGGCCGGTGGCGGCGTCCCGGATCTCGGCGTCGTCCTCCCAGCTGTCCCACAGGCGGCGCACGACCTCCACGTAGTCGGCGGCCTCGTCGAAGAGGTCGGCCACCAGTCCCCGGGTGTCCGGGTGGTCGTAGGCCTCGATGCGCGGGATGGTGCGGCGGCCGAAGTGCGCGGCCTCGTTCGGGCGGGCAGTGATCTGCACACGCAGGCCGGCGCGGCCCCTGCTGACGTAGTCGAGGGTGGCGACGGCCTTGGAGATGTGGAACGGCTCCGTGTGGGTGGCGACCACCGTCGGCACCAGACCTATGTGGCGGGTCAACGGTGCGACGCGGGAGGCGACCAGGACGGCGTCGAGGCGGCCGCGGACCTGGTCGGTGCGCTCGTCCGGGTCCAGGAAGTGGGCGGACTGCGGGCCGAGGCCGTCCTCGATGGTCACGAAGTCGAGCAGACCGCGCTCGGCCTCGGTGATCTGATCGGCCCAGTATCCGGCAGTGAACAGGTCGCGGGGGCGGGCCACCGGCTCGCGCCAGGAGGCGGAATGCCAGCCGGTGCCGTCCAGTGCGACGGCAAGGTGCAGGGAGGGAGGAGTTGTCGAGGACACGAGTGGGTGCCTTCCTGTCCTGTACGGAGGCAGGGGTGCGCAGACGTCGTACGGCCTGCGCACCCCGGGTCGGCTACTTGTCGGTCTTGGGCAGGCCTGGCGGGTTGATCTGGGACTTGGTCACGGCCTCGTCGGACAGGCCCCAGCGCTCGAGTACCTTCGCGTAGGTGCCGTTGTCGATGACGTGGTTGAGGGCGTCGGCGAGCGGCTTGACCAGGCCGCTGTCCTTCTTGGTGGTGGCCGCGATGAGCCCCTGGAGGGTGGAGCCGGCACCGGAGTAGGTGCCGACCACCTCTGTCTTTCCGGTGGTGGCCGCGTGGTAGGCAGCGGTCGGGTTGGGACCGAGGTAGAGGTCGATGCGGCCGGACTGGAGGGCGAGGTAGGTGTCGCTGTCGTTCTGGTAGTACTTGAAGTTCACCGGCTTGCGGCCGGCCTTCTCGTTCTCCTTGCTCCACTCGATGAGCAGCTTCTCCTGGTTGGTGCCACTCCCGACGGCGACCGTCCTGCCCGCCACGTCCTCGGGCCCGGTGATCTTCAGACCGCTGCCCTTCCTCGCCTCGAAGCCCAGGTTGTCCTCGCGGTACGGGGCGAAGTCGTACTTCTCCTTGCGCTCCTCGGTGACGGTGATGTTGCTGAAGCCGACGTCGTACTTGGCGCTGTCCAGGCCGACGAAGATGTTCTCCCAGGACACCGTGTTGATGTGCGGCTTGAGGCCGAGCACATCGGCGACCAGGGAGGCGATGTCGGGCTCGACGCCGATGACGGTCTTGTTGTCGGTGGCGAAGAAGGTCAGCGGCGCGGCGGAGCCGGAGGAGTCGACGATCTCCAGGGTGCCTCTCTTGCGTATCTTCTCCGGGACCTCGGCGGCTATGGAGTCGACCTTGCCGGTGGTGATGCGGTTCTGGCCGGGACTGATATTGATCTCCGTCTTGCCGCCCGACGTGGCCGCGACCTCGGTCGTGCCGCCGTCGTCGGGGTTGCTGCACGCGGCGAGGACGAGGGCGGTGGCGAGTCCGAGCGCGGCTGCGGCGGTGCGGCGGCGGGTGATCGAGGTGGACATGGTCGTGCTCCTTGCTGCGGAAAGGGGTGAGGGGCGGTCAGAGGACCTTGGAGAGGAAGGCGCGGGTGCGCTCGTGCTGCGGGTTGTCGAGGACGGCCGCGGGCGGGCCCTGCTCGACGACGACTCCGCCGTCCATGAACACCACGGTTTCGGCGACCTCGCGGGCGAAGCCGATCTCGTGCGTCACGACGATCATGGTGGTGCCGGTGCGGGCCAGGTCCTTGATGACGTCGAGGACCTCGCCGACCAGTTCGGGGTCGAGCGCCGAGGTGGGCTCGTCGAAGAGCAGCACCTTCGGTTCGAGGGCGAGCGCGCGGGCGATGGCCACGCGCTGCTGCTGGCCGCCGGAGAGCTGCCGCGGGTAGGTGTCGGCCTTGTCGGCGAGGCCGACCCGGTCGAGGAGCCGGCGGGCTGTCTCCTCCGCCTGCTTGCGTGGGCGGCGCAGGGCGGAGACGGGGGCCTCGACGAGGTTCTCCAGCACGGTCAGATGGGGGAAGAGGTTGAAGTTCTGGAAGACGAACCCGATGTGGGTGCGCTGCTTCAGGACGTCCTTCTCCTTCAGTTCATGCAGCTTGCTTCCGGAGCGGCGGTAGCCGATGAGTTCGCCGTCGATGCTGATCCAGCCGCGGTTGACCTTCTCCAGGTGGTTGATGGTGCGCAGCAGTGTGGACTTGCCGGAGCCGGACGGGCCGAGGATCACGGTGACCTCGCCGGCACGGACCTGGAGGTCGACGCCGCGCAGTACCTCCAGCGGGCCGAAGCTCTTGTGGACGCCGTGGACGTCCACCATCACGTCGTCGGCCGTCGGCGTCGCGTCCTCGACGGCCACCGTCACGTCGCTCATCGGCTGTCTCCCAAGGGCTTCGGTGGTATGACGGGCTGGTTGCGCTGGGCGGCGGCCGCGCGCAGGGTGCGGACGAAGCGCCGGGCGCGCTGGAGCGGGGTGGGCGGCGGGGTGCGGTTGGCGCCCCGGGCGTAGCGGCGCTCCACGTAGTACTGCGCGATGGACAGCAGGGAGGTCAGCACCACGTACCAGGCGGTGGCGACCAACAGCAGCGGGATCACCCGGCCGTTGCGGCCGTAGATCACCTGCACCTGGTAGAACAGCTCGCCGATGGACATCACGTAGACCACCGAGGTGCCCTTGAGCAGGCCGATGATCTCGTTCCCGGCGGTGGGCAGGATGGCGCGCATGGCCTGCGGGAGCACGATGCGGCGGATCTGCCGCAGCCGGGGGATGCCCAGCGCGGCGGCCGCTTCCAGCTGCCCGTGGTCGACGGCGATGACACCACCGCGCACGATCTCGGCGGCATAGGCGGCCTGGTGCAGCGTCAGCCCGATGACGGCGGCGCCCATGGTGCCGATGATGCTGTTGCTGTCGACGGACCAGAACACCGGGCCGAAGGGGATGCCGAAGCCCAACTCCTCGTAGAGGGCGCTCAGGTTGAACCAGAACACCAGCTGGACGATCATCGGGATGGACCGGAAGATCCAGATGTAGGTCCAGGCGACGGTCTGCAGCACCGGACTGCGCGACAGCCGCATGAAGGCCAGCACGGTGCCGAGGAGGAAGCCGAGCACGGTGGCGTACGCGGTGAGCTGGAGGGTCACCCACACCGCCTGCACGATCGTCTCGGACAGCACGTAGTCGCTGAAGACACCCCATTCCCAGACCGGGTTGGTGGCCAGGCCGTGCGCGAACTGGGCGACCAGCACGATCACGGCGACGGCCGCCACCCAGCGGGCGGGGTGGCGGGCGGGGACGACCTTGAGGGAGGCCGGATCGTCCGGGGCGGGCGGAGCCCCAGGGCCGGTGCCCGGGGTGGCCGCGCCGGGCGGCGCGGTGTCGGTGGTGGATGGCAGCGTGGGCATCGTGAACGTTCCTGCTCGACTCTCAGGTGTGCTCGGGCGGGTTGATCCGCGACGTGTCGATCGCGGAGGCGGAGGTGCCCCACTTCTTGAGGATCCGGGCGTAGGTGCCGTCCTTGATCAGCTCGTTGACGGCGGCCTGGAAGGCCTGGGTGAGTGGGGAGCCCTTCGTGAAGGCGAAGCCGACGTCGAGGCGGTGGAACTCGCCGAGGAACGTCGTCTGGGAGGCGGGCTGGGCCGCCTGGTAGCGCAGGCCGTTGATGGTCGACATGATCACGTCGATCCGGCCCTGCTGGAGTGCGGTGAGGGTCGCCGCGTTCTCCGAGTAGACCTTCACGTCGTACGGCTTCTTGCCCGCCTTCGCGCACACGCCCTTCCGCGCGGTGAGGGTGGCCTCGAAGGTGGTGCCGGCGCCGGTGCCGATGGTCAGCCCGCACAGCCGGGTGAGGTCGGTGACCTTCTTCTTGAGCTCGGTGTTGCCCTTCTTCACCGCGAAGCCCTGGCCGTCGTTGATGTAGGTGACGAAGTCGATGGTCTTCAAGCGTTCGGTGGTGACGCCGAAGTTGCCGGTGGCGAAGTCGTACTTGCCGCTGCCGAGGGCGGGCAGGATCGTCTCGAAGGAGGCGTCCTGCCGCTCCAGCTTCACGCCGAGGACCTTGGCCGCCGCGTCGGCGAGGTCGATGTCCTGACCGGCGGGCGGCTTGTCCTGCCCGTTCGGGTAGTACGCCCCGGGCGGGAATCCGACCGAGCTGCCGACCCGCAGTGCGCCCGCCTTGCGTACGGCGGCGGGCAGCAGGGCGGCGACGGAGTCCACCTTGTGTACGGCGGCGACCGGGTCGTCGGTCGGTACGGGAGCCGCCTGGGCGCCCGCCGGTGTGGTGCCGGAGGTGTCGCCGGAGCCACAGGCGGTCAGCGCCAGTACGGGCAGCGAAGCGATGACCGCGGCGAGGCGCAGGCGGGTTCTGCTCGGGCGAAGGTTCACAGGTCGGCCGCCTTTCCCGTGCGTGCTGTGCGTGCTGTACGTGCTTCGGCCGGCAGATGCTTCTCGAAAGGCAGCGGGCCGATGGTTTCCGGGTCGGCCTCGGTGTCGAACAGCGGTGTGTAGCCGGTGGCCAGGTACAGGCCGCGGGCCTCGGGCTGGCGTGGCCCGGTGGTCAGGTGGATCCGCCGGTAGCCCCGTGCCACCGCCTCGCGCTCCAGCTCGGCGATGACGTGCCGGGCCAGGCCACGCCGCCGGTGGGCGGAGTGGGTCCAGATCCGCTTCAGCTCGGCGGTGGTCGCGTCGTACCGGCGGAAGGCGCCGCCCGCGACGGGCTCGCCGCGCTCCAGCAACAGGAGAAGCAGGCCGCCGTACGGTTCGGTGAACTCCTCGTCGGGGTAGCGGGAGATCTCGGCGTGGGCGTCCTTGCCGTAGCGCGTGGAGTACTCGTGGCCGAGTTCGCGCAGCAGCGGTTCGACGCGCGGGTCGGAGACGGGGACGTGAATGAACGTCAGCTCCGGTGCGGAGGTCACCCGTTCACCGCCGTGAGGCTCTGCGTCCCGCGGGCCGCCCGCTCGGCGTCGCGCTTGGCGACCTCCTCGCGGACGATCGGGATGACGTACCGGCCGAAGTCGATGGCGTCGCCCAGCAGGTCGTAGCCACGGGCGGAGAGGATGTCGACGCCGAGGTCGTAGTAGTCGAGCAGGGCCCGGGCGACCGTCTCCGGGGTGCCAACCAGGGCGTTGGAGTTGCCCGCACCGCCGGTCGCGGCGGCCGTCGGGGTCCACAGGGCGCGGTCGTAGCGCTCCCCCTCCTCGGCGATGGCGATCAGCCGTTGCGAGCCGGTGTTCTGCGGGGCGTCGGTACGGTGACGCCGCTTGAGCCCTGCCGCGCCCTGCTCCCTGATGGCGCCGACCGTGCGGTGGGCCTTCTCCCAGGCCAGCTCCTCGGTCGGGGCGATGATCGGGCGGAACGCGACCTGGATGCGGGGCACGTCGGTGCGGCCCGCCGCCTTCGCGGCGGCCTTCACGTTCTCGATCTGCTCGGCGGTCCTCGCCAGGGGCTCGCCCCACAGGCAGTAGATGTCGGCCTCGGCGCCCCCGGCGGCGTACGCGGCGGGGGACGAGCCGCCGAACGAGACGTTCGGGCGGGGCTGTTGGACGGGGAAGACGTCGCTGACGAAGTCGTGGAAGCGGTAGTGCTCGCCCTCGTGGTCGAAGGGCTCTTGGGTGGTCCAGATCTTCTTGACGATCCGGATGTACTCGCGGGTGCGGGCGTAGCGTTCGTCCTTGGTGAGGGTGTCGCCCTCCCGGCCCTGTTCGTGGTCGTTGCCGCCGGTGATGAAGTGCACCGTCAGCCGGCCCTCGCTGATCCGGTCCAGGGTGGCGAAGGTCTTCGCGGCGAAGGTCGGGTACGAGACGTTGGGCCGGTGGGCGAGCAGGATCTGGAGGTGCTCCAGCCTGCTCGCGATGTACGCGGCGGCCGGCGCCGGGTCCGGCGAGCCGGAGCCGTAGGCGAACAGCACCCGGTCCCAGCCGTGGTCCTCGTGCGCCCGGGCGAGCCTGAGCGTGTACTCCTTGTCGAACGCGGCGCCGGAGCGCGGCGTGGTCTCGGAGCCGTCATGGGTGGCGGCGATGCCGAGGAACTCCACAGGCATGGGAAGGGCCTTTCAGGGATCGCGGCGGCACGCGGGCATGGCGCAATCGCCTTGCGTGCAGGCATGAGTGAACAGAACGTCAGACAGACGGGTCAGTGCAGTCGTGACGACGTCGGGCGTCGGGAGAAGCAGAGCTGCGGCAGCGCGCACAAGGAGAGAACTCGGCCCGCGACGGGGTCACCGAGGGAGGGAAGGGCCGGTCAGACGGCCCGCTGCCGAGTCAGGCGCAACACGCCGCGGACCACACCCGACCGAAGTCGATGTGATCGCGCGAGACCAAGCGCTGCTGGGCATTCATGCGACCAATTGAGCAGTACATCGTGGCGCTCGTCAAGCAGCGCCCGGATGCCGGACCGCCCGGACAGGCGCTGCCCAGGGCGCTGTTGACACATCGAAGGCCTGGGCACATACGATTGACAGCGGATCGGCTCCGCGATGCGCGGCAGCCTCTCCGGCCGCGTTGAGGGACGCGGCGCATGTGACGACGCCGGACCCCGGCCGCACCCCACGCACCCAGCGCCTTTGCCGTTGCGCTCCAAGCGTGTGTCACCGGGTGGTCACTTACGCCTGCGATCCCCTCCCCCGGAGAGCCTCTCGATGGTCACGCCTTCCGAAGTCACGCCGGCCCCTGCGACGAAACCCCCGAAACGGGCGAGCGCCCCTGGCCCCACCGTGCCGCGGATCGTGCCGCGCCGGCACGTCGGCCGGTGGCTGACCGCTGTGGTCGCGCTGCTGCTGTTCGCGATGGTGCTCAACTCCGTCGTCCGCAACGACGCCTTCCAATGGAGCGTGGTGGGCCGGTACTTCACCACCGCCGCCGTGCTCGACGGACTGCTGCTGTCCCTGTGGCTGACGGCAGTGGTGATGGTGCTCGGCTTCCTGCTCGGCACCGTGCTCGCGGTGATGCGGCTCTCCGCCAACCCTGTGCTGCGCACGCTGAGTTGGGGCTATGTGTGGATCTTCCGGTCCACGCCACTTCTGGTCCAGCTGCTGTTCTGGTTCAACATCGGCGCCCTGTATCCGACGCTCGGCCTCGGCATCCCGTTCGGCCCGCAGTTCCTCACCGTCAAGACGGTCGACCTCCTCGGCCCCACCCTGACCGCCGTCATCGGTCTGACCCTGCACGAGACCGCGTACGCCGCCGAGGTGGTGCGCGGCGGCCTCCTCTCCGTGGACTCCGGGCAGACGGAGGCCGCCCAGGCACTGGGGCTGAGCAGACGCCGCACCCTGCGCCGGATCGTCGTCCCCCAGGCGATGCGCTCGATCGTGCCCACGGCCGGGAACATGCTGATCGGCACGCTCAAGGGCACCAGCATCGTCAGCGTGCTGGCCGTGCGCGACCTGCTGTACTCGGTGCAGCTGATCTACAACCAGACCTACCAGGTGATCCCGCTGCTGATGGTCGCCACCCTGTGGTACATCGCGGTCACCACGGTGCTGAGCGCCGGCCAGTTCTACGTCGAACGGTACTACGCCCGCGGCGACTCCCGCGCCCTGCCGCCCACTCCACTGCAACGGCTGCGCGGCCACCTGACCGCCGTACGCCACCGGCTGAGCGCGGCCACGGCCGCCGACGCCCGCCCGGCGATCGGCGGTGACCGGTGAGCGGCACCCCTTCGCCGGCCGTCCTGGTCGTCGTCGGCGCGGGGCCACGCGCCACGGGCCTGCTGGAGCGCATCGCCGCCAACGCGCCCGAACTGTGGGACGACGTACGGGAGTTGCGTATCCACCTGGTGGACCCGCATCCGCCCGGCCCGGGACGTATCTGGCGCCACGAGCAGTCCGCGCTGCTGCGGATGAACTCCATGGCCGAGGACGTCACCATGTTCACCGACGAGTCCTGCACGATCGACGGCCCGGTACAGCCGGGCCCCTCGCTGGCCGAGTGGGCGGCCCAGTTCTCCGGCCGGGGCCCCCGCCACACCCCGTACGCCGAACCCGCCGACCCCGAGGTGCTCGCCGAACTGCGCACGCTCGACGGGGCCGACTTCCCCACCCGCCGCGCCCAGAGCGCCTACCTCGACTGGGTGTTCCGCAGGGCGCTGGCCCAGCTGCCGCCCACCGTCACGGTCGAGTGGCACCCCACCACCGCCACCGCCGTCACCGGCCCCCCGGACGGCCCGCAGCACGTGCACCTCGCCGACCGGACCACGCCGCTCACCGCCGACCTGGTGATCCTCGCGCAGGGACACCTCGGCTCCACGCCCGCCGCCGAGCACCGCGAGCACGCCGCCTTCGCCCGCCGCCACGGCCGCTTCCACCTCCCGCCCGACTTCTCCGCCGACGCCGACCTGTCCGCACTGCGACCCGGCGAACACGTCATCCTGCGCGGCTTCGGGCTGGCCTTCATCGACCTGACGACCCTGCTCACCGAAGGCCGCGGCGGCAGCTACCGCACCGAGCCCGACGGCACCCTCACCTACCTCCCGTCCGGCCGCGAGCCCGTCCTGCACGTCGGATCGCGGCGCGGAGTGCCGTACCGCTCCAAGACCCGCTACCGCCTCCAGGGCCCCCGGCCTCCGCTGCCGCGCCACTTCGGCCCCGAGGCGGTCGACGGGCTGCTCGCCGAGGGCCGTCCGCTGGAGCTGCGGCGTGACGTGTGGCCGCTGATGGCCAAGGAGATCGGCTTCGGTCACTACCACGAGTTGTTCCACGCCCACCCGGAGCGCACCGCCCTCCCCTGGCCGGACTTCGTCGCCGCCTACGACCGCCTGGGCTGGTACGACGACGAGATGGCAGCCCTGGTTGCCACGGCCGTACCCGACCCGGCGGACAGGCTCGACTTCGAAGCCCTGGACCACCCGCTGGACGGCCTCACCTTCCCCACCCCGGACGCCTTCCAGGACCACCTGCGCGACCACATCGCTCAGGACGTCACCCGCCGCGAGGATCCGGAGTTCAGCGCCGACCTCGGCGCGTTCCTCGCCCTGCTGTCCGTCTACGGCCGGCTGCCCCGTCTCGTCGCCTCCGGTCGCCTGACCGCCCGCTCGGTCGCCGACGACCTCGACGGCTGGTGGCACGGCTTCTTCAGCTTCCTCGCCTCCGGTCCGCCCGGCTTCCGCCTGCGTCAACTCCTCGCACTGTCCCAGGCCGGCATCGTCCGCTTCCTGGGGGCGGGTGTCCGCATCGCCACCGACGAGACGAGCGGCACCTTCACCGCCACCAGCCCCACCGTCTCCGGCCACACCACCCACGCCACGGCCCTGATCGAGGCGTACCTGCCGGGCCCCTCCCTGGCCCACACCGAGGACCCACTCCTGCGGGGCCTGCATCGGGAAGGCGCCCTCGCCGAGGAGGTCATCGCCGACCCCACGCACACCCACCGCTCCGGCCTGCTCGCCGCTTCCCCCACGGACGGCCACGTCATCGACCCGACTCTCGGCGGCCCGCACCCCCGCCGCATCGCCCTCGGCGCCCCCACCAACAGCCGGGCCGTCGCCGCCTTCGCCCGCCCCCGCACCGACGCGCCGGCCTTCCGCCAGAACGACGCGGTCGCCCGCGCGCTCCTGCGTGCCCTGAACGCCACCGAGGCCGAGACGGCTGCGTCTCCGGTGGACGGCCGACCTCTCAGAGCGTGAGACCTTGCGGTAGTGCCGCCGACCACGAGCCGCCGGCCGAAGGTGCCGGTACCGCCGCCGGCCCACTGAAAAGCCTCGTCCCAGCGGTGTGTGACCAGGATCGGTAGTTGGCACTGGACAACCTTCGTGACCTGCACCGATGCCAATTAGGTTCAGCACCTGCAGGTACGGAATCAGAGAGATAGTTGGCACTTTGGTACACCGCAGGTCACAGGGTGTCTCGCCGGGAGCGCGGGGGCATCTGCTCTCCGGGCAGAGGTCTCCCTCGTGTGTGGCCGACGACTTCAGGTCCCGACGCAGCTTCTCTGTTGGTGGTCCGTACGGTGATGCATCCAGAGCACCACGTCGCACACCCGCAACGCACTGACTGTCGCGGGGAGGTCGGCGGACTGCCGTAGGGCCAACAGTTCGCGGTGCAGCGCGTGATTGTCGGCACTCAGCGCGCCATGCAGGTCGAGCCAGAATGACCTCGGCCGACCGAGAATGCAGCGAACGACCTGATCGTAGACGGGCAGCAGCCGCGGCCGCTTTCGGGCGAGGAGCTTGCCGGCCGTCACCCACCCGATTCCGGTCTCGTTGCAGAGGACGCGCCAGGCAGTGTGGGCCGGCGACCCTTCGGCCAGGTCGGCAGCCTCGGCTTCCGCCATGTCGATGTCGAAGGGAACGCTGCTCAGCAACTTGGACAACCGGACACCGAGATCGCCTTCAAGGAGGTCGAGGGCGGCCTGTGCGGGAATCCTGACCGACAGGGTCTGCACAGCGATCAGATCATCGGCGGTCACGACGTTCGCGACCGCCTGACGGCCCCCTCCGCCGGCCAGATGCTCAAAACGCCTACCCGTGAACGGCGCTGCTTCACCGAGCTGGCCGGTGCCGTAGTAGCGGCGGAGATTGGATACGGCCTGATCAGAGGTGATGAGTCTAGTCAGTCGGTGGATAAGTGGCGGTTGGCTCAATGCCGCAACCAGAGGGCGAAGGCATCGACGAGCCCTGCATAGAACCGCTCGTCGGGCACCGATCCCGGATTCTTGCTCGCGTCGTAGAAGGCGACGTTGGTGAAGGAAGCGGAGACGGATGCGTTGAGGTTCTTGTAGAACGCGAGCTTGCCGCGCCCGAACCCGACGAACAGCCAGAAGACCCCGAGGGATGCGGTGTTCTGCAACAGGGAACGGACCTCGGCCTTGTCCCAGGGCTCATCACCGACCTGAGTCACGATGAAGGCGGGATCAGCGGCCCCGGACTCCTGGTAATGCCCTACCGCACGACGCATGGCGTCGGCGACATTGCCCCACCCCCAGTCGACCTGAGTGTGCAGCTGCCCGATGCGACCGCGGTAGTTGTCGAGGCGGATCTCCTCCAGGAACGGTTCCCTTCCGCTGGAGAAGACCACGGGCACGGTGCCGTCGTCATCGAGGTTGGCCGATAGCGCCAAGACGCGCTCGGCGAAAGCTTGCACTGCGAATGACTCGTACAGCTCTTCCATGTGCCAGTCGTGATCCAGAATCAGATATACCGCAGCCCGCCGGTTCGTGATGTCCCGGTCCGCAAGGGCCTTGCCGGCCTGTCGTGCTGGAGAGAGCAGTCCGGGGGCCAGCCGTTCGACCTTGGACAGGTCCACCGCAGGCCCCGCAGAACTGGAGTTCTGGCGTCCTTGGGCGGGAAGTGGCACAGGGGTTCCGGCTGGCTCGGATTCGACATCGACGCCGTAGTCGGTCGCGAGACCAGCCAGACCGGAGGCGTAGCCCTGTCCCACTGCGCGGATCTTCCATCCGCCATCTCGTCGGTAGAGCTCCGCCAGAACCGCGACCGTCTCCCCGGACGTGAAGTCCGGCGCTGTGAACGACCTGATCGGCGAGCCCGTCTGGGAGATGGAAAGAATCGGTGCACGGGTGAAGACCGCGCCCGGCTGCAGCGGATCGGCACTCACCACGACAACCAGTCGGTCCACGTCAGTCGGCACGCGCACAAGATCGGCCGTGACCGCCGAGCCAGCGATTGATACGCCGTCCTGGGCCGGGTGGTTGTAGAACACCAAGTCGTCGTCGCTCCGAACCCTGCCGTCCGCTCCGAGCAACAGTGCCGAGACATCCGCGGCCAATCCCTGAACCGACACCGTCAGTACCACCGGCGCCGTCAACAGCCCGGTGTTCTCCCCTTTACGCAACGACGTCGTCTGCATCCTCGCCCCCTTGATCGCCGAGAGGGAAACGGTAGACCCCTGACGCCCGACCGTCCCGGCTTTGGACAGAATTGGCCCCTGACGAACTTCCCCAGGGGCGGATGAGCCTCGCACGTACTCCCGAAGCATCTGTTAGTGCCACACTGTGCTCCCGGGGAAAGGGGTGGACCATGGGATTCGGATTCCGTGTCGGTGTGCCTGGGATGAGTGTGCGTGTCTCCACACGCGGTGTGCGGACCTCTGTGGGGCCACGTGCGGCGAGGCTCAGTGTGGGCAGCGGCGGAGCAAGGGTGTCGACGGGCCTCGGCCCTTTCTACGCGTCCAGTTCCCTAAGTGGCAGTCGTCGACGGACCACCACACGGCGTACCACGCAGACCCGGTCGGTCACTCCTTCGGCCGCCCAATTGGAGCGAGCGCGCCGCCAGGCGGAAAGAGCCCAACAGGAGGCGGAGCGCGACGCCGCCATCGCTCAACTGCAAGAACTGAGACAGCAGATGACCAGCGTCCACCTGCAGTCCTTCGCCGCCGCGCAACCGCCCCTGATCCCAGCCGCTCCGCATCTGGGTCTGCCATGGGCACTTGCCGAGGCCCAAACCTTCCACCTGCAAGGGGTCGGCCGCCTGGCACGGGCCGAGCGCGCTGCCGCCAAACAGCGCGCCCAACAGGACGCTCCCGACTACCTGGCCACGGAGACGGAACGTCTGCACGCCGCCCGGGAACAGATGGTCACTGAGGCTGGCCAGTGGTGGCAGGCACTGCTCTCCAACGACGAGGCCACCGTCTGCGAAGCAGTGAACACCGCCTTCTCCGACAACCCGGCCACCGGCTGCGCAGTCGGCGTGGACGGCTCCGTCCTGTCGGTCGTCATGCGACAGCAGGACCTCGACACAATGCCCACCCAAACCGCCGGCCTCACAACCAGCGGGCGCCCCACCCTGAAAAACCTCACCAAACGCGACCGGATCCTGTGGTGGCTGACGGCCATGGGCTCCAATATCGTCGCCACGCTCAAAGAGGGCTTCGCAACAGCGCCCGGCATCGAAGCCATCGACTTGGCCGTCCTCACTCGCCTGCCCGACACTCAGCGACTCGGCTTTGTCGCCTACGGCCGCTGGACACGGCACGCGATCGAGTCGACGCCTTGGCGGGAGCCGGACGACGCCCTGCGCTTTCTGGACATCGGTCAGGACCTGGCCTGCTCCGTCACCACCACCGCTTCCGGCAACTTCTCGAGCACCCTCAAGCCTCTGGACACCACCCGCGTACCTGGCCTCCAAGACCTGCTGGACGGCGCCCAAGACGCCTCCGACTCCGGCGAGCCCTCCCTCACCGACCTGGACATCACCCTCGGCGCCAACACACCCTCCGAGCCCCCGGCCAGGGCCGACGACCCGTACCGAATCAGGTCATTCGCCGAGTGGAAGCAGCAAACTCTCTCTCCGTCCCACCCCACGCCCCTTGTTCCCCCGACCCCGTCCACTGTGCTCATTCCGGGCCAGAACCTCGTCCTGCCCGGGGAAGCCTGGCAGGGACTTCGCGTCTCATTCAGCTTCGCCGGCGCCGACGCCGACCTCACCCTGTTCCTGGTCGGGAACGACGGCCGGGTCTCTGGTGACGAGGACTTCGTCTTCTACAACCAGCCGTCCGCTGCCGGCGGTGGCGCACGCCTCCTCGGCAAACAGCAGGAAGGCCCCCAGACAGTCGAACGCGCCATCGTCCATCTGTCCGCCCTGCCCGATGGGACGCAGCGGGTCGCCATCGCCATCAACATGGACGTCGAAACCGGTCTGACCTGCGGATCCCTAACCCACGCAGCCCTGGATCTCGACTGCGCAGGCGGCGTCGGCTGGACCTTCAGGCCTCCCGCCGACCCTTCCATCCGAGCTATGGTCATCGCCGAGCTCTATCGGCACAGTATCGACGGCCACCCGCTATGGAAGCTCCGGGCCCTCGGCCAGGGCTGGGCAGACGGGCTTGACGGCCTCGCCCGCGCCTATGGAGTCGACGTCGCATGATCTGAAGAAGGGCACGCACACGGTTGGCGTCCAACGCCAGTACACCGGCCCCGCCGGCACGACCGAGAACGCCCAGGGCGCCGTCTACCTCACCTACACCTCCCGGCACGGGCACGCGGGTATCGACCGTGCTGCACCTGCCCAAGTCCTGGACCGGCGACGTCGAACGCCGCGAGTAGGCCGCCGTCCCGGACAAGGTGGACGTCACCACCAAGCCGCAGCGCGCCCAGCAGATGGTCGAACGCGCCCTGGACACCGGGACTCCGGCCCGCATGGGCAGCCGCCGACGAGGTCTACGGCGACAACCCGAAACTCCGAGTCGCCCTGGAGACACGCGAACTGGGCTACATGCTCGCGGCCTCGTGCACTAACCGCGTCCCCACCCCGGCCGGCTCGCAGCGCGCCGACCACCGCAGCGCCTGTTCATCGCCCTGACCGTTCAACCAGTCCGCGACACCGCCCACCGACAGCGCTGGTCAACCTGGCCTCGACGCCACCAAGCCACCCTTCACCCATGAAGATCACGATCTACGGCTGGAGTACTAGGAAGTCAGATACCGATACCGTCTACCCGGTTGCCCAGTTGTCGCCTACGCAGCACGGTAGGCAGGGCAGGTGGAGCCAGCCGTCGGTGAGGTCGAATACTCGCCATACCGTGAGCCTCACCTGACCCGGCGATCAGCCTTCCCACTCCACCGGACTGCCTCATCGGAGCGAGAATGTCTCAGTCATCCGCCGGACTGTGATTCGTGGGGCCGGCGCGCTTAGAATGCCCCCTCCTTGCGCTACGGCGCATTACCATCTGAATCGAAGCCAGGGCTGACCCTAGGTCATCACCATCGGTAGCGGCGTCAAGCACGGCTTGATAAAAAGGCCCCCAAACTCCAGCATCAGACCATTCGCTAAATCGCCGGAACGTCGTTTGCGCTGACACGACGAAGTCCGGCGGAAGCTTTAGCCACGAACAGCCAGATGTCGCGACAAATAGGATTGCCGCCAACGCATCCCTATCACTCGTCCGTCGCAATCGTTGGCTCTCACCGCAAAGCGCTACACCTGCAAATAGGCGCCATACAGAATCGGAGAGAATCTCTGCACGGACATCTCCCACATTACATGGAATTCGATCTGAACTCATGGTTAGCGTAGTGGGAGCTGCATAAGGCAGAGTGGCCTGCGGCTCCCCTCCAACATTCGTGCCGCGTGATTCGATGTTGGGCTCGTCAGCGATGCAGTCAATTGCCGCAACCCTGAGATCCAGCCCTTCATCGCAGGCATTCGCCAGTAGGCCCGAATACAGTTCAACACGCCGCATAAGACGCAGGGTGGAACCCCGAGAATCCATGTAGGTCATGCGCGTCAACTGCGACGAGAGGTCTTGAGTGCTCTTGCCTTGTCGGCGCATCATTTCAGCCGCGGGACTACACATACGCTCACCCTGCGTAACCCCACTCCATAGGAGCACTGATCCGATCGTAGAATCTTTAGCTTTCCTCAGCCCGTCAAGGCGCGGTAAACCATCCAGCAATACAAGCCAATCAGCCACGCTTAGGCTGTAATCCGCCATTCGATCGCGCCGATTAGCAAAGTCCACCCGTGTTGTCGCGGCATCAAGATGTTGCGCCACATTTTCGACGGCCGTATCGAACATCGCCATCAATCCAAGGTCATCCAGTTGACTTTGGAGCCACTTAAGTGACTGCAGTGCTCGACTCTGCTTCATATCCAAGATAGATGCACATTCACTCCAGGGGAGCCCTGAGACTTGCTGGACAAGCCGCAATGATGCGGAACGTCGAAGGCGGCGCTCCATGAGCCCATCGAACGCCGGTAGGCGACTAATGAGATCTGAGAAGTGAGCTTCGAGCCAAAGCCGAGGGAGAAATGATGGGATTTCAGTGATCTTATACGTATGAGCAGTTGGCGTGACTCGTAGCCTCACACGAGACGTTGCGCCGTGAAGCCGGAGTGATGTCGCACGCACAAGTGCGGGTGAGAGTTCCTTGTGATTACACACACGATTCGCAAAGCTGCGTGATCTACGATACGCCTCACGAACGATTGGCTCTATGCGAGCGCGGAGGGATTCTGGTTCCCGATCCCCTAGAATTGACTCTGCAGCGACCAACAGTGCGCCACAGATTTCCGAGTCCCCAGGGGCTCCCTTCATCAGCATACGCCCTGACCACCTGTTCTCTTCGTCGGCCTCACCGAGGCCCGAGAATAGATCTTCAACGTGGTGATCGATGCAGCCAACCAGGCGCGATGAAGGCAGGTGGCCCGCCGCCAGTGGCCACGTCAGTCGGACAAGATGGGTCACGGCGATCAAATCCGGGAAGATCATTGAACGAGTGAGCGGATTATCCGCCTTCTCCTGTTGCCGACCATGAAGGTGGTCCAGGAGGCGCCTCTGCAAGTCCATCAGCATCTTCAATTCGGCACTAGAACGAGACGCTTCAATGCCGTTCCGACTTCGGTCTAGGAGGGAGCCGCAAGGAACGCTCCGATGCCGCTTTCCGAGACTCCGAAGAGGCCCGAGAACAGGAACCCTATTTCGACACGCCACCGGATGGATGCCAATCATGGACGGGTTCTTTACAATCTCCTGTTTCTCTCCGCTTGATCCGTTGATCAGCTGTCCACAGCTCGGACAAAGGTGTTCCAGCAGCCGACCATGACGGATGCAGGCGAAAACAACAGGCAGATGCCAGAGAGTACTCCAAGGACCTCCAAGGGCGTTCTGCACGGGACTCCCATCGCCCAGTAGGCAATCAGGGCAATAACGACTGCTGGGTAAAACCGCCCAATTATGTGTTGCACCGGTGCCAACGCGCTTTTCACCCACCCTAAGCCGACCCAGTGCGGGATACGTGTCCGCGAATCCCCGCAGCGTGAGACCATTCACCTCGTCTGCAGTAAGGCGCAATGTGTGTGCCACATGTGTTACCGAATGTTGCGGCAGACTTCGGAGGCTGGAGTATGAGCAAGCGCGCCGTGGCGTTGCGAGCTCGCATAAACTGGCAATACGTGAAGGGGGAGAGACCTAAACGGTAGGAAATGCGGAGCAAGAAGCCCGCTAAAGATTCCTGCGGTAGAGGGTCCAGACTTCGGGGCAACTGCCTAGAGCTCATGACTGCCATCCACGCGCCTTCAATAGGTGCACCGAGGTCAAAGCTGGGCCGACCAGGTTGCCTGGGAGATCGCATGATCACGCCCACGTCGCTTCAACGATAGCTAGATCATCTCGATGCATCGTGCAACGCCCTCCCAGCCCAACAGAACAGCTCGCCTGTCGTCACGGAAGACACACGGGATGACATTCACTCAATCGTGTGACTCTCGAAAAGACTGACTACCTCAGATCGCGAGGTAAGCCGTACCGTCCTAATGCTCTTAGCGCACAGATCATGGGGCGATGTCGGTGAAGTCGGTCAGGGGAGTCGCAGCAGGTGAACTCGACGGATCCGAAGGACGGTTGGTCCTGCCGATCGTCAATGCGCTCCTCCGACGCCGCCTGGTCTGACGCTTGCCGTCTTGAGGATCTTGCAGTTCTGGATGCCGGGTTCATGGACTACGTGCAGTGGTTAGATCTTGATGAGAACTGGCCCGTACGGTGGACCACGACGTGGAAGTTCGGCCGGAATCTCGTAACCGGCCCGGTGCGCGACCTGGACAAGGTAGACGTCGGGCGGAGCGCTCCTGTCCGCCGCTTCACGTGGCGCACTGACCAGTCCCACCGTCCGGGGCTCGAGTACCTGATGGCAACGGACAGACACCATGGTTTTGAGAGCCATGAGGAAGAGTGTCTGCTGCTGGTCTCAGACTTCGCCTCCGGGCTGGTGGAGGCCCTGTCTCAGCCGTTCCGGCTGCGGTTCACCGCCGAGGGGAGGAAGATCGAGCACACGCCGGACTTCCTGTTGGTGACTGACTCCGGGCTTTTCCTGATCGATGTACGTCCGGCCGGCCGGATTAAAGCGGAAGACGCTTTGAAGTTCGCCGCCTCAGCGGAAGCCGCGCTGTCAGCGGGCTGGCGGTATGGCGTCGTGGTGGGGTGGCGCCAGCATGTGCTGACCAACGTGGACGCGCTGTCGGCGGAGCGGCGCCCGTTGCCGGACGTACTCGGAATCCAGACGCAATTACAGGAGACGGCCGCGCAAGGGCCCCTGTCGTACGCAGAGTTGGTCGAGCGCTGCTGCCTGCCGGCTATCGGCCGGGCGCATGCGTTGCATCTGCTGTGGAGTCGGCGTCTGGGCGTGGATTTCTCCGTACCGTTCGGGGACGCGAGCCTGATCCGGCTGACTCCGCGGCAGCACCACCGGGGGCTTGAGCGGTGAGCACCGCAGTGGAGGCCATGTGGCCCCTGGAACCGGGCGCAGAGCTGATCGTCAGCGGCGCCGCGTGGCGGATCCAGTCCTGTCTGCCTCACTTGGGTCGGGTGACGCTCGTCAATGACGACGGCGAGTCGTGGAAGACTTCAGTCAGCGAACTGATCCATCGTCCGGACTGCGGCCCTTCGACTCGGACCCGTACAGACCTGCCGGCCGCTGACCGTGGTCGCCAGCCGAAGTCGATGGACGACCTGGAACCGGTGCAGCGCACCATCGTCATGCTCCGGCTGGAGCACTTGCGCGAGGTCGAGACCGGCTACCGCAGCGGCGACCCGCTGGCCGCGCTGCCGCATGAACCGCGCCCGCAGTACGACCCGGACACGACAACGCTCACCCAGCGTCGGCTCGCGAAAGTACAGGAACTACGCCGAGCCGCTGCTGAAGCACCCACACAGGCGAAGGCGAACGGCCTGCACCGGGTGAGTCTGCGCACGCTGGTGCGCTGGGATACCGGACGAGGCAAGTACGGTCCCGTAGGCGTGGCAGATGACCGGTGGTTGCGGGAGGCGACCGGCCACCAGATCTCGCCCGAACTGCGCGAGGCCCTGTACGCGGTGTACGCCGAGGCACAGCACCGCTCGAAACTGACCATGCGGGAGAAAGAACGCCTCATCCACCAGTACATACGCGAGGTGTTCGGCTCGGCGGATGACAAGCCCGCTGACGCTCAGCACGTGGAGATCCCCGGCTACGACACCCTGCGCACCATCTGGAGAGAATGGTTCGGCTCGAACGGGGCTCGGCAGCGTTATGCGCGCTCGGCGGCGAAGGCGAAGGGGTACGCGACGGGCCGGCACGTCGTCGTGCACCGGCCCGGACAGGTGGTGGCCCTGGACACCACGGTGCTGCCGGTCAAGGTCCTGGAGAACGTGTTCGGCGATCCGGTGTCGGTGTACCTGACGCTGGCTTTGGATGTCTACACGCGCTCGATCGTCGCGTTCCGGCTCAGTCTCGTCTCCGACACCTCGATGGACGTGGCGATGGTGCTACGGGACATGATGATGCCGCTGCCGATGCGTCCGGACTGGGGCGAGGACATGGAGTGGGCCTACCCCGGTGTCCCCGGCACTGTGGTCGCGGACTTCGCCGGGCATGAGGTGGCGGGGCTTCCGTTCTTCGCCCCCGAGACTGTCACCACCGACCACGGCGCCGTCTACCGCAACCATCATTTGGTCGAAGTGCAGCGGGTCATCAAAGCGAACATCAAGCCCAGTCGCGTGCTGCGGCCCACCGACAAGTGGTCCGTGGAGCGGACGTTCGGCGCCATCCAGTCACTGGTGTTCGGCATCCTGCCCGGCTATCAGGGCGTGGACACCGCCGACCGCGGCGTAGACCCGGAGGCCGACGCCTGCCTGACGATGGCGGAGATGGAACATCTCATCGCCACGTGGATCGTGAAGGTCTGGCAGAACCGGCGCTTCGACTCGTACGCGCCGAGCTGGGACCCAGGCGGCGCTCACAGTCCCAACAGCCTGTTCGCCGCCGCCATGGCCCAGGGCGGCTTCGCACTGCGGATTCCGTCTGCCGAGCTGTACTACCAGTTGCTGCCGCGGCACAAAGTCGTGATCCACGGCAAGCGCGGCGTGAAGATCAAAAACCTCTGGTACGACGGCGCCGCCCTGGATCCCTACCGCGGCGAGCTCTCACGTCGCGGTGGGCGGCACAAGAACAGATACGTCATCCACCGTGACCCGCGCGATCCGTGCTTCGTGTTCTTCCAGGACCCCCGCACGCACGACTGGCACACTCTGCGCTGGACGGGGCTGCCCGACGAGGGCAAGGTGCCGGCTTTCAGCGACGCCCGGGTACGCGAAGCCATGCGGGAGCTGCGCCGACGGGGCCTCGCGCCCAAGGCGGATACCGAACTACTCCCCGTGCTACTGGAGTTGATCGGGAAAAATGTCCCGGTCGACCAATGGCCGACGCAGTTGTCGAAGAAGGAGCGCACCGAGCATGCACGTGAGGTGGCTCAGGCAGCCGCGGCAGCAGCCGACCGCCCCACAGGCGCCACAGCCAAGAAGAAAGCCAAGCAGGAAGCGACGCCTTCACCCGTCGTCGCCGTTCCGACAGCTCGAGCTGGCTCCGGCGACGGCAAGGTCGTCCCCCTGCGCTGGAGGGAGCGCGCTCAGCAGGGCGAGGACGCGGTGACCCGCGAACGCCGACGCCGCCGGGAGGTCGCCGTGCCCGAGCAGCCGGCGCCGCCCCAGGACCTGTCCGAACGGCTACGTGCCTCAAGTTTCATGGCCCTGCCTGATGACGACTTCGACGATGCCGAACCTGACCAGCCGGCCGCCAGGACCGAGGAAGAGGCCAGCCAGTGAGCCCCGAATGCAGCAATCCTTCCTTCCTGCCCGGACCCCCGCTGGATCGCACCACCTGGGAAGGCTGGCAGCGCTGGTGCGAGACCCGCAAGGACTTCGTTCCCGCTCCCGTGCTCACAGCAGAGGAGTTTGCTCGCTTGTCCCGACGCCAGCAGCGCCTCTACAACCTGTACCGGATCGCCACGCATAGCAGCCTGCCAATCGAGGCCACCCCGATGAGCGAGAGAGTTGCCAACGCGGTACGAGCCAGGGTCGAGGAAGGCGCCTTCAGCCACAAGGCCGGCACGCGGGGCGGGATCATGGTCAATGGGGACGGCGCCCAGGGCAAGACGGAAACAGTGTGCGAGGCGATGGCGCTCTTCATGGAGGAGTGGCTGCACTTGCACAACTACATGAACCCGGATGCGATGCCCGGCACTCGCGATCTGGTCACACCGGTCGCCTACGTACGCTGCCCAGTGAAGGCCACGCCCATCTCCACCTGTCAGCGCATCCTCGACTTCTACGGCGAGGACTACAAGGGCATGCGGCTCGAGGATCTGATCCGCACCGTCAAAACCGCGATCATCGAGCACGCCACGAAGGCGCTTGTGATCGACGACATCACCCGCCTCAAGCTCCATCGAGAAGCCGATCAGGACGTCCTGGACTTGATCCGCGAGATGATGAGCATGCCCGTCACGCTCGTGCTCGTCGGCGTCGGCATCCCCACTTCAGGGCTGTTGCGTGAGGGCAGTCGTGATCCGAAGACGGGTGAGTGGATCTATCCGCCGGTGAGGGACCGCGGCCGCAGTCCTAACGACCACGCCGCCAGTCAGCACGAGCGCCGCTTCCAGGTGGTCGATCTGGGTCCTTTTCGGTACGGCACAGCGAAGGAGATGAAGGCCTGGATTACCCATCTGCGCGGACTGGAGGGCCACATGCGGCTCCTGGTGGACACCAAAGGCATGCTCACCGACGGCGACATGCCGGAGTACCTGTTCCGCCGCACCGGAGGCATCGTAGGAGTACTGGAGAAGCTCATCCAGCGCGGACTACGTCTCGCCATTGAGGACGGCAGCGAGCGGCTGACGAAAGGCCTTCTCGACCAAATCACCGTCACCCCCGGCGATATGCCCGACCTCGACGCCTCATCCGGCGAACAGCCCACTATCCCGCCGCACGAAGCAACGGCGAAGAAGAAGCCCAAGAGCCGCAACACCGTGTTTGACGACATTGGTCCGGTAGCCACCGGGTCGGCGGGGTGAACCGGATGGAGAGCCGGGCACTAGCCCGCAGCCTGGCCCCGTTGCCTGAAGAGTCGCTGCCCGGTTTCCTGCTCCGACTCGCCTGCCGACTGGAACGGTCGCCTGCCCGCATCGGCAAGTTGTGCGGGCTCAGCACCATGCACCGTCGCCTGCCCGCCGACTATCTACTCACGTTGCCCCCGCAGCCCGCTGCCACCCTCGGTGAAGCCACACGGCTCTCCTCTGCCGAAGCACAGGGGCTCACCCTCGCTGGGTCGGGGCTCGCCTCGACGTACGCGCCGCTCCGCACCACCCGTCTGGACCAAGGTCGTAACCATGCCGCCGCGCGACGGCGCTGGGCGATCAACCTGTCCAGCCGCTTCTGCCCCCAATGCCTGGCCGGCAACGGAAGCCCAGTACAGGATGCGCTTGGTGGTGCCTGGAAGCTCCGATGGCACCTCCCCGTCGTCTTCGCCTGTACCAAGCACGCGACGCTGTTGTCCAGTGCCTGCCCACAGTGCGGCAATCTGGCCAACCGGCCCCCCGGTTCGGAACGCTCCGGCCTGCTCATGCAGCGGGCCGCGAACGGGCTCCATCCGGCACAATGCCGTCAGCCGCTGGACAGCGCCCGCTCGGCCACGACCGAGAGCCACCGCTGTTGCGGAGCCCGGCTCGATCGGTCACCCATCAAGGCACCGATGATGACGCCCGAGGAGCTGGATCGCGTTCTCGCTCTTCAGCTCCGCATCGAACGGAACCTGTTCACCGGGCCTTCCCACCGCACAAAGAATGATCGCTACTTCTTCCTCGATCTGGTCGCCGTCGCTCATCTGATCAAATGTAGCTGGCCGTTAGGTGCTCCCCTGGTCGGCTCGGCACGCTTCTGCTCACTGATCGACAGCCATGCAACGGCAATCGTCCGGCAGCTGGATCAGGCGCACGATCGGGGTCAACGGTCATCCAGTCCGTGGCCTGCTCCGGACGATCCAGCTCAATGTGCCGCCCTCCTCGTTGCGGCCGCCCAGGTTCTCAGCCACCGGGATGAAGGCGATGCAGAGTTCCGGGACCGAGTGCACCCGCTGGCGCGCGCAGCATTCGAGCGGCTGACGCCGAACCAGGCCGCAGGCTTCCGTCGTATGGATTTCTCACCGGTTCTCGCCCGTGCACTGGCTCGTAAGTTCAACGGCTTTTACCGGGCGGGCGGCCACCGTGGCTCCAGCCTCAGAACACCATCGCGGGAGTGCGTCTTCCGTATCGAGCACGTTTCAGCGTTACTGCCCACAGCAAGTGCGGCCCTTCACTTCACCCCGCTCCAGGAACGCATGGGTCCCCTCACAAACTGGAATATCCGCCATCTGCGCCGGGCCACCTCACTGAAGCTTGCAGAGATGGCGGCAGGTGGCACGTGGTCCGAGTGCGCTGAAGCCCTCGGTATTCCCTGGGCCACAGCACAGCAGAGCCTCAGAGTCCTCAAGCAAGTACTGGATCCGACGAAGTCGCGGGCGGAATTCGACCGATCAGTTGAACGAATCGCCTGTGACCTGGACTCAGATCCACAACGCATCGACTACGCGAAGCGACGTCGCGCTTTGCACTCTTGGCGCCTGTCCGAAGCAGCATGGAGCGAGCTGTCCGATGGACTAAGTACGTTCAGTGGCGCACCGACCTCGCCTAGCCCGGCAGCCGCGACCGTCTTGGTTTGGGCTCAAGTCACTCAAGGCGACTACCTGCACAGTCCTGTTCTCCGTGACCTGCGTGCGTCCGGAGGCGACACCAAGTACGTGGTCGCCAGCCTGAACCAGGTCCTGCGAGCTGCCTGCCGGCGTAAGGGGGAGAAAGCACTGCTGGCTGATCGGCTGGGGCATTTCGCAAGTCATCTGGCACTCGTGTGCGATCAGACGCGCGGCAGCCAGCTCATTACGGACGCTGTCCTTGCTGAGCAACATGTGCAGGGCCGAGAGGAAGAAGGGGCTACCTGGTGGCTCGGGGTTCGCTGACCGCCAGAATCATCAGCCTGCAACCATGCTGGAAACTGTTGGCGGTTCGGCCCAAGACAACCCCCCTAGGTCGAGGCGGCGGCGTGCCCGGGTCACGGCTACGTATGCGAGGCGTGCGTCAGCGTCTCTGATGGGCTCCGGAATTGGGCGGCCCTCGGCGTCGCATTGGTCAGTATCCTTGGGCGGTGGAAAGTCCTCACCGATGCGGACGGTCTGCCATTCCCGGCCCTTGGCCTTGTGGGCGGTGGACACAATGACGTCAGCACGGTCCTCGCCGGTGAGCTCGTTAACCGCGGTGAGAATGGCGTCCGGACCATGCGTGTTGACGAGGTCGACGAAGGGCTGGAGGTCTCCGCCGGCGGGGTCGTACGCCGCGTAGTCCTGCACATCTCCCCAAGACGCGAAGAGGACGAGCTCCGGATGGCTGGTGCGGCGGCCTTCCTTGAGGTCACGAGCCGCCAGGGCAAGTGCGGCAAGCGTGTGGCCACCGCGGGCCAGAGCGACTCGGCGGCCTGCGGAAAGGAGACGCATGACTTCGGCCATGGCGCCGATGTTGGTGCGGCACAGCACCGCGTCCGGGTGGGTGACGTCGCCGACCTCCGTAGGGATGGATTCGCTGCCGGTGAGACGGATGGGTGCCTCGACGAGTTCGAGCCAGTGGTTGGCATGCTCGGCGAGACGTGGGCCGAAGCGGAAGGAGCAGGTCAGCGTGAGGGCAGTGGCGTCGAAGTCAGTCATCACGTCGCGTGCGCCGCGCCAGCCGTAGATCGCCTGGGCAGAATCGCCGACCATGACGAGTTGGGCATGATCGCGTTGGGCGTTGAAGACATGCTCCAGCACCGGGTTGGTGTCCTGGGCCTCGTCAAGGAAGAGGAGGTCCCCTTCCATCTTGGGCTCAGTCAGGGCCCACATCTTCAGGTAGTGGTCGTGTTCGAAGCGGACCACGCCCTGCTCGGGATCCTGTAGATCGGCCCAGGCCTTGGTCGCGAACGGCATGACGACGTCCGTGAGCTCGGCGTGTTCGTCGTTCGCCGTCAGTCGGCGAAGGCGCGGCACGTGGTGGCGAGCCAGAGCTCGATCGGCGGAGTAGCAGAAGCGTGTCACGGTTCGTAGCGCCGTGTGGGAGAGCGTCTTGTGACTGATCTCGTGATCACCGATGCGGACGGGCCGGGTGATACCGAGGGCCTGGCCGGTCTTCCAGGCTGGTTGGCGTGGGCCGTTGAGTCGCCTCACATAGCGGTGCCCGAGCGCCGCATACGCGGTCGCATGGGCCGTTTTGCACATCACCGTGCGGGGGAAGCGTGCGGCGGCGTCACGAGCGATGTCTTTGTTGAAGGCCAGGTAGCGACCGTGGCGTTTTGTACTGGAGGCGAGCATCGCGAGGGTGGTCGTCTTCCCGGTACCGGCTCCCGCTTGCAGGACGAGGTGGTGTCCCGCCCGGAAGGTGTCGGCGGCTCGGACTTGTTCGTCGGTCGGGGTAGGCACAAGGGCTCCTCAGGAAGAGGCGGAGCGGGACGGAGCGCTGAAACGGGCTGTTGTGACGGCTGGGGAAGGTCCTCGAGTTCATCAGCTCCCACGGTGCGGTGCGCGGTCAGCTCGGGGTGCCTTGCTGCCATAGCCAGCAGGCGCCCGGCGTCGGGCGAGCGTCGGGAGCCGGGTGCGGATGTGCCGTCCAGACACCTGCCCGCGTGTCATGGGTGAGGAGTGGGCTGGTGCAGCGGTGACGTCGGCGGGTCTGGGCAACGCACTGGATTTCGTCCACGGGGTGATTGGCGAGGTAGCGGAGATACAGGAGCTGCACGACGGGACGGGCCGGACGGCAGGTAGTGCTCGCTGACGCTTTGGTGTCCGGCAGGGCGGGAGGGGGAACGAATGCGCCACTGTCGATCAGGCGACGGGTGTTGACCGCCAGAGCGCGACGCAGCCCTGTCAGTTCCGGCGCGGCCGGATTGGTGTCGCGAGCCGGACACACCATGGCGTGCGGCAGGCGGCACCAGCCGCTGCCGTCCCCTGCCGGATGTGCGACGCCACTGCTGACGTGCCAATGGCACGATGGCGGCACTTTCTCAGCAGGCAGCTCGTGAGGATGCAGGCGGACGGGCCGTTCGTTGGTGCTGTGGTACCACTCGATTCGGTTGCCGCAATCCCGGCACCGGTCACCCTGACCGCATCGCAGCAGACGGCTTGCGCTGTCGCTGCTCAGGCGCAGGGAACGCCTCCTACGGACATGGAAGAGGCTGCCGTCCCAATGGCGTGAAGGAAGGGGTGTTGAGCGCATGCGGGCGAACCTGCCAGGCAACACGCCGACCAGCCGGCGTCACACCGCTCATGTCCCCCGGACTGCCGCATCTGATGACACTGATTTTCGAGCGCCCGAACACGGGTTCGTAGCCAGTCACCGATCCGGGCGGATGGCAACCGCCGCTCGCAATCCCCGTCACCCGTCGGCGTGTTTGGGGGGCTGATGCCCATCGCACAGGGCGGCGAAGAGTTCATCGAGAGGGGTGTTCAAGGCATGCGCAAGGGCATGCCAGGACTTCAGAGTCCCAATCGTGCGGCCCTGCTCGATCTCGATGAGCGTGCGCCGGGCGAGTCCACTGCGGGTAGCAAGCTCGTCATAGCTCCATCCGCGGACCGCCCGGAGGCGCGCGAGCTCCAGGCGCAGGGCCTCGAAGTCCGGATCGGGCGGGAAGATCGTCACCTGACCATCCGACGGGGCAGACCACTGCCCTGTCAGTGCAGACCTCTGCCCTATTTCTGCCGGTGAGGATGCGAGCGAGAGGGCAGAGGTCTGCACTACCGTGTGCGGCCGTCGCTCTCGCACGAGAGGACGACAGCGCGGGATCGATTGGGAGGAGCGCGCGTTCCATGAGACTCCGTACAACACGCTCAGCGAAGCAGCGTGCCTGGACAGTGGAACTGCGGACCGGTTCAGGCGGGCCGCAGCTTGTTTGTCGGCAGTGCGGCATCGGGGGCATGGTGCTCGTGGCCGCCTCCGCACGCTCAGCGGCGCTCGAGCATCTAGTGGGACATGCCCGGCGTGACGCTCTGCCGTCATACATGCGGATCTGCCAGTGCCGTGAGCGAGGCTGCCGCTGGCACCCACGCCACCGTGGCTGTGCAGGACCTGTCCGTCTACTTCTCACCCGCGAGCGGGGCGGCCGCCTCTGGCGGCTTGCGGATGCATGTACGGCATGCGCGTCGGTGACGGAACAGGCCGCCGTGGTGCCTGAAAGCGTCCCGCGTGTGACCATGACGTCTTCCGGAAGCAGCGTCGCGCGGCGTCGCAACCGGCGGCCCAAGGGTCCGGGTGACCAGATTCGGGTGCGCGAGATGCTCAGCTACCTGGCCGCTGCCCTGCCCAGCCACACCGGTGCTGCGGCCCGGCTGCTCGCCGTGCAGTGCGCCCTACGCATGGATTCAGAGGCGAAAGTCCGGCTGGCGGCCGGCGTGATGCGCAGTCTTCGTCTGGGCCGTGACCCGCTTCCGTGGAGTGAGTTGGAGCAGTCACGTTGGCTCCGCAGAACGCCTACTGCGACCGGGGCAGCCGACGGCGTGGTGACCGCCCAGCTCCTCGACGGCGTGTTGTTTACTCAGAGTCCCGCGCGTCCGGACCGCAGGAGCGCCGCTGACTGGGCTCTCCGTATGGCGAGCGGTGGATGTATGGCCGCCGGCAACCTGTCTCTGCGGCTTACCGCTCTCTGCCTTGCGGCGCACACAGATGCCTCCGCTGTTCGAGGATGTGCCGAGTTGGAGCGGATCGCGCGTGAGTGCGGACTCGTTCCCGCGGAGCTCATCGCTGTGCTCGATCGGTTGGCCACATGTCTCATCGGCTGGCACGTTGTCTCCAGCTCGGGAGATCTGCACTGGGAACTGCTGCCGGAGGCATCGGTATCAGCGGACAAGCGGTCGATGTGGCACCAGGGTGACACCGGAGAGCGAAGGGAAAACAGCCATCTCACGCTCGCCGGCATCGACCTACCGCTGGAAGGGCAGTCACGCCGGTCCGAGCAGGCAATGTAGGGGCGGCGCCAGCCATCCCTCGTGGAGCTCTTCTTTCACGACGGCGGCGCGGGTACTTCTCGTGCCGCGGTGCGAGCTCCGCCAGCTCGCGCTCTCCTCCGCCGTGCACCGGGCACGCGCCTCGGCGTCGGCAAAGCCGTGGGAGAACGGTACCCGCCAGGTGTGTACCGCGCGCAGCTGTGCCCGGCGCAACTGTGGGTGTCGATCTGCCCTCATGGCGTGGGGGTCCGTGACCACGCTCGTGGGGCCCACGGCGAGCACGCTTCAGCCCTGGCTCCGAGCCTCGTCCAGGTGGTGGTCCTCGAGGGCGACGTCCGTTATCTGGTAACAACACGACTGGCCACGCACCAGACATGACAACAAACTTGTCCAACTGGTGACAGCTACCGTGTCCGGTCAGCAACGCCGAGCACCCGTCGGGTCTCGGCGGCGATCTGCTGTGTCTCGCCGGTTGCGACCACGAGGACCGGGACACTTCTCACCGCCTGATCGATGCGGCGGAGGCCTTCCCGCATCAAATCCTCCAGTTCGGGGACGAGTAGCCCGCCTCGTACACCGAGAACAGTCAGGGCCGAGCAGATCTCCTCGCGAACCTCGGGTTGGTCCTCGCCGATCTCGCCGGTGAAGACCAGCGCGTCCAGCCGGTCCAGCGAGGCGGCCATCGAGGCGATGCCCCTGCGGCAGCTGAGTGTGAACGTCGCCAGCGCCAACGCGGCCGCGGCATCACCCTCCGCGCGGGCGCGCACCAGGTCCCGGGTGTCTCCTGAGGTACCGGAGAGACCGAGCAGACCGGAATGCCGGTGGAGTGTGTCATCCAATTCGGCCGTGCTCAGACCGTGCCGCCGCTGCAGCCACAGCAGCGCGCCGGGGTCGAGGCTGCCGCTGCGCCGGCTCATCACCAGGCCCTCCAGCGGAGTGAGGCCCATGGTGGTGTCCACGCTGTGTCCGTTCCGGACGGCGCAGGCCGAGCAGCCGCCGCCCAGGTGCACGAGCACGACCTGGAGGTTGTCGACGGGTCGGCCCAACGCCTGCGCCGTCCTTTGCAGTGCCCACGAGTAGGAGAGCCCGTGGAAGCCGTACCGGCGCAGCCCGTATTCGGCTCGCCATCGCTCCGGCACGGCGTACGTGCGCGCCTGTGCCGGCAGATCCTTGTGAAAGACAGTGTCGAAGCAGGCGACATGAGGAACGTCGGGCAGGAGTTCCCGTGCGGCATCGACCACACGCAGGGCAGGGGTCACGTGCAGCGGCGCGAGATCGGCGACGTCCGCCAGCAGAGCCCGTACGGGTGTGTCGATCAGCGTATGTCCGGTCAGGTGCGGACCGCTGTGGACGATGCGGTGACCAACCGCCGCAGGAGCGGGCACCTCGCTGAGGAAGTTCCGCAGTTCCGCCGCCGCAGCAGGCCCCGGAGGCTCCGAGGCGTCTCGAACCGCCACCCGTTCACCGTCCGCCGCGAACAGAGCGATGTGGAGGCTCGAAGAACCGGCATCGAGGACCAGTACGTGACCATCACGGCTCTCGTGGGAGCGGTCAGCTCTCATCACACACCTCCAGTGCACCTGCGTCCTCCGGCACGGTGCGCCCGCCACGAAGTGCGCTCTGCCCTCATGGTCGGCCTGGGTTGGGAAGACGCCGATGTCCCAGCCGCCGTCCTCCAGGCGGTACCGACGTTCCGGACACGCCGACCTGCTCGCTCGCCGCGAGGGGGCACCATCGGTGTCCGCCCGGCGGTGCGGCGGCGCGGTTCCTCCCGCAGGCCGGGGCGAGGTCCCGGGCCGAATCGGAGGGCAGACCCCGGGTCGGCGCCAGGACGGGCCGCAGGTTCCTGCCGTTTGTGTCCGCGTCGGGTTACCTCGGGGTCCCTGCTGCATGGTAGGCCTGTCGTGCTCCGCCGCTTCCCCAGGCTGCCACGACAGGGAGGGATCCGCCCGTCCACCCGTTCGCCCAGCACGCAGCGCCTGCGGGCCGGGGCACTCCTAACATGCTGACTGTGCGACCCATTCTCCCGAAGATCGAGGGCGGCCGGGTACAGGGCCTCCTGCAGCTCATCGAGGACGGCATCCACCTCGTCGTCGCGGCGCTCCTCGTACTGCTCGCGGGGATCCTGACCGTCGGGGTCGTCCATGACGTCATCCGGTCGGTTCAAGGGCCGTACCGCGAGGAGACGGTCGTTCTCTCCGCCCTGGACAGCAGCCTGGTGCTGTTCATCGTGGCCGAGCTGCTCCACACAGTCCGCCTCACCATCAGGAACCGGACCCTCGACGCGGAGCCGTTCCTCGTCGTCGGCCTGATTGCCGGCATCCGCAAGGTGCTCATCGTGACGGCCGAGGCGGAGAAGTCCTTCCGGTGGAACGTCGAGGGGATCGAACTGCTCGTCCTGGCGGGGCTGATTCTCGTGATGGCGACAGCGGTGTACGTGTGGCGGCGCTCGACACGGCCGGGAGACTACGGCCCGCTCCAGGAGGCGCGGCGCTCACGGTCGCCGGAACCGTCACCCACCCCGGTGCGCGGGTCCTGATCCGTCACCTTCCCCAGCCACGGCCGCCCGCACCCGTTGCTCCTCGCGAGCTGAGCTGACGTCCCGTTCCAGGGGTGTGCGGCCCACTGCTGCCGCGAGGTCCTCCAGGGCCCGTTTCTGCAGCTCTGCCCCGCGCCGAAGCACCGGGCTCCGGTCCCCGGCGGCGCCCTCCCACGCGTGGAGCGCCTCCTCCACGCGCCCCCAGTCCGGATTCCTGTGCTCACGCACATCGACCGCCGCCCGCGCGGTGTCTGCCTCCAATGCCTCGGCGAACCGCTCCGCCTCGGGGGCGAAACGACTGCCGGCCCGCGGGACGTGGCTCTCCATGAGCATCGCCGCCCGGTCAAGTCCCTGGAGCGCCTCCTGCGCCTCCTCCGCCTCGCGCGATGTCAGACCTCTGGGGCCGACCGGTTCCTGCCTTGCCTGGTCGTAGGCCGCCTGCCAGGCGGCGCGTGCCTCCCTGCTCGCCAGCAAGGCCCTGCGCATGTCGGCGCGATGCTCCCGGGTCGGTTCGGCGTAGCTGCGGAGCACTGCGGCCGCGTAGCGGCCGTCGGCGGCGAGCCAGTCCGCCAGTCGGCCCAGCAGCCGGGGAGTCTCCCATGCGGGGAACACCACGTACGCCAGCATCGCCAGGGCCCCGCCGAGCAGGGTGAGCACCACCCGCTCCGGGACCGTCTGCTCCCATGCCTGGCCGCCCATGCCGAGCAGGAAGACGACGTACGCGGCAGTGAAGCACTGGGAATAGGCGTAGCCGGTACGGAGCAGCGTGTACGACAGGGCCGCCGAGACCACCGCCAGGGCGCCGAACACAGCGGCGTCCGGGCCCAGGGCCTGCACCATGCCGGTGGCGAGCGCGACCCCCGCCAGGGTCCCGGCGAGACGGCCCACCGCACGCGCGTACGTCTGGTGGAAGTCCGGCCGCATCACCATCACCGAGGCGATGGGCGCCCAGTAGCCGTGCTCCAGTGGCAGCCGGGAAGCGATCAGATAGCCGAGCGTGGCCACTGCCGCCAGGCGGACTGCGTGCCGGAACACGGGCGAGTCCCGGCGGAGCTCCCGGCGGACCGCCCGGACGACGACCGGGAGCAGCCGGAGCATGGTCGGGCGCACCAAGAACTGGGCGCTCGCGGGCCCGGGCGGCGCAGGCGCCTTGTCGCGCGCCCCGCCGCTCCCGGCGATCTCCAACGCCTCGGCGAGCAGTTCCACGAGCCGTTCGGCGGCCTGGCGGGCGGGCCCCTCCAACACCTCGCCCTCCTCGTCGACGCGCAGGACCTCCGCGCTCGCGGGCGGCACCTCGGCGGGAGTGCCGCGGCGGATCGAACGGGCGGCCGCGTCCAGGACGTCGGCGGCCGCATCGAGCAACTCCCGTGCGCGATCCCGCCCGGATCCCTCCGCCGGGGCGCCGACGTCCGGGTCGGCGAGCGCGGCGACGACCGGCAGGATGCGCTCGGCGAGGCCCCGCGGGCCGTGGAGGACGGGGGGCCGGGTGCGGGCCTGTGATGGCGTCACGGCGGCCGCGTCCCGGGCCGTCATCAGCGGCTCCGGGTCGAACGGCGCGGTCGGGTCGTGCCGCAGCCGGCGGGCGTGGTCAGCCACGGCGGCCAGAGCTTCGGCCAGCGCGTCACGATGCGCCCCCCAGCGGCGAATCGGGAACAGCAAGATCAGCGCGGCCTGCGCCACGCCTCCGAGCGCGATGACCCCGGCGTGTTCCAGGGCCCGCCCGACGCTGGTGGGCAGGGTGATGGTCACCAGCATGCTGCCGACCGTCGTCGCTGCGACGATCCCAGCAGTCGATCCGAGGGACCACGCCATCCCCGCGGCAAAGGCCCATACGGCCAGCAGCGGGAGGAGCGTCACGAGTCGTCCCGCCGCCAGGTAGCCCACGAAGGTGCTGAGAGCCAGACCCGCGCCCGCGCCGAGCGCGATCACCTTGCGCGGACGCCAAGTGCGCTGGAAGGTGGCCGCACCCGCGGAGTAGGCACCGAGGGCGGCGGACGCGGCGTACGCAGGGGAGACCAGCCACAGCGCCGACCCGATGACGATCGCCACCCCAGCAGCCGTACGCAGCGCGAGCAGGGGCTCCAGCCGCGCCTCCTCGATCGTGAGCCCGGATCGCACGACCTCCCCGAAGGTCCGCAGCCACCTCACTCATGTGAGCCTAGCCGGAACGCCCTGCCGGGGCGCGTCGGCCGCGCCGCAGCCTCCTGACGGCACCGCGCTCGGCGGACGCGCACCCCCGAGCCGACCTCCCGGCTGTTGTGGAGCGGCCCCAATTCAGCGGGCGTTGATTGGTCCGGATGACCGCCGCAGGCGACCATGAGTCCCGGTACGCGGGACTCGGTGAGCTGCGATGCCGAACACGTGGCCGGGAGCCAGTTGTGCCGGTGTCGGTTCACTTCGAGGGCTGGTCACCGTGCTCGTCTTGGAGCGTGTGGCGCCGTTCCTGTTCGCGCTTGGAGTAGGCGGCTGCCCGGATCGCCTCGTCGCTCTCCAAGCCCGATCCCAGCGCGCCGCCCACGGTGGCGACCGAAGCGACGAACCAGGACAACGTCAAGTACTCCTCGGCGTGCAGTGGGTTTTGTGTCACGGAAGCGAACACTTGGTCGTTGAGGATGAACAGCGCCCACACCCAGTTGATGACCAGCAAACCCACGTAGCAGACGAGCACGCCGATACCCACGGTCACGACCGTCGAGGCGTTGTACAGCCGCGCCCTCTGCCTCGCCTCCGGCGAGCTCTCTGTTGATCGATGCCACAGCTCCGCGTCTATGATCAGCCAGCCGATCATGATCGCGACAGATCCGACCGTGGCAATCACGAGGCGTGGCGTGCTGAGGGACGCGGCCAGGGTCCAGACGGTGGAGTTTACGGTGGCGACCGCTCCCGTGGCGAGTGCGGCCGCCAGGGCTTTCGACAAGCCCGGCACCAACCGCCACGGCCGGTTGGCGCGGACCATACCGGCGAGCACCCGGAGGTAACCGCGCGGCCCGCCGACGACGTACCGAAGATCGTCGGTCTCCTTTTCATCGGTTCGGCCCGGATGAACAGGCGCGAGACGATTGACGAAGGGCCCCAGAAGCGGCTGACTTCGTGGAGGTCCTTCAGCCTCGGTAGTTCGCGGATCCGCCAAGCCGAGCACGGCTTCTTCGACGGCCCGCCGGGCCCTCGTCTGCAGCCGCAGGCCTCCCAGCGAAGGAAGAGAGAACAGCGCCAAGCCGTGTTCGTGGTTCAGATTCACAGCGAGCTTGCGCCCGTGTGAGTGCAGCGGAAGGTCGGTGAGGGCCACGACGATGTCCCAGTTCTCCGCACTCCCACGGTCCATGATCCGGCGCATCAAAGTGGGCGGGTCCTCCGTCCCGGAGGTGAAGGGCTCACTGACGACCTCGACGTCGAACCGACGCCCCTGGCCCGACTTGTCGGCGAGCCGAGCAGGAAGTGTCCGGGCCATGCGCTGCGCGATCTCCGTCGGCGCGTCCGGATCCGCCAGGAGAGCCACGACCGTAACGCCCTGAGACGACACCCGCATGAGCGGACCCTCCTAGTCGGCTGTCCCGCGGTCCCGAGTGCCCACAGACGCCGCCGAGGTAACGTCGACGCCGCGTGACACGCTGGCCTCCGCCAGCAGGTGGCAGGCAGTACGGCCGGACCTCCTCGTCTTCTCGGCACAGGGCCTGCTCCCACCACCGGGCCGGCATCGCTTGTGCCACCGCGGACACCCGCTCCGGCACGCACTGCACGCCGCGCCATCGACCACCCCGCTTCTCTGTGCCCGGCCCGGGAGCCGGAGGCCGGCACGCGGGAAATCCAGAACGCCTGCGAGGCACAGCGCTACGTCCTGCCCGGTCGGGCGGCTGGTGGGCGGGATGAGTCAACCGGCCCTGGCTTGCTGCTCACCGGCCTCTCCGGAGCGCGCTCCGGCCCTGCGCTGGGTCCGCACGCCCGTCCGACAACCCGGGCTCTCGGACGCCTGGGCCTGGCAGGGCAATACAGGGAGGCTAATTGGGCCCGACATGCGCATGCGTTCGCGCGCCCCCGTCGGCCAGGCTGGCTGAGAACCCCAGGCGCCGGGAGCGACCCGGCGCCCGCAGCCGGAGGTTGCCGTCATGACCGTGATGTCCATCGCCAGATTCGAGAGGTTCTTTCGCGCGGCCGCAGGACTCAACGTCGACAAGAACGATCTCAAGCGCCACAGCGACTTCGTCGACGCCAAGCTCTACGATCTGCTCACCGTCGCCCAGGCCACTGCCAAGGCCAACGGGCGCGACATCATCCGGACCAGTGACCTGCCGATCACGAAAGGCCTGCAGGAGAGCATTCACCACTTCCGGAAGATCGACCACGAAATAGAACTCAAGCCGATCCTGGAACAGCTCGCCACCCATCCCGCTCTGGACCGCACGCCCGATGAGGAGACCGAGGCGGCCTACCCGGACATCATCGGCGGACTCAGCCTGGCCCTTGCCCAGAGCTTCAAGATCCTCCACCCCGACCTGAAAAACCCCCAGACCCAGCACTGGGACGAGGCTCGAGCCGTCTTCGACCTCCTGCTGTGAGTGGCGACCGGAACAGGCGGTGCAGGCCACGGCCGAGCAGCGTCAGCGCGTTCTGCCTCCTCGGCTGCGCAGCGACCTGATCGGCCCCAGCTCGGGCGTCGGAGAGCTCAGATTGTGACGTCTCGTCCTCGAAGGGATCATCGAAGGCATGGACAGGGACATGTCCGTCGGGTCCGGTGAGCGGCTGCTGGAGGAACTGGTCAGAGCAGCCCAGCTGGCATCACCTGCGGAACTGCCCGTGGCCCTGAACCGGTATGCCGAGGCCATGGGTATGGGCAGGGTGGTTATCTACCTGATCGACATCCAGCAGAGACTGCTGTTGCCGCTAGTTGAAGGCGAGCCGGAACTGGAGCTCGACACTTCGCTGGCCGGATGGACCTACCGCACCGACTCTCTCCGAGTGGAAGAAGTGCCCTCCGGCGGGCTGAAGGTATGGCTGCCCCTGGCCGACGGAGCGGAGCGGCTGGGCGTCGTGGAGCTGAACATGAGCACCCTGGACGGGCTCAAGCTACGGCGCTGCCGAACGGTGGCGCTGCTCCTCGCACTGATCATCACGTCCAAGCGCACCTACAGCGACACCATCGCGCAGCGCATGCGTACCAGGCCGATGCACCTGCCCACGGAGATGGTGAGGGCATTTCTCCCTCCCCGGTCGATCGGCACCGGGCGGGTCGTGTCGACGGCGGTTCTGGAGCCCGCGTACGAACTGGGCGGCGATGCTTTCGACCATGCGTTCACCGAGGACGTTCTGCACGCCGCAATCCTTGACGGCATGGGGCACGATCTGGCGTCCGGACTTGCCACGTCTGTAGCCATGGCAGGCTGCCGTAACGCCCGACGCAGCGGGGCAGATCTGAACGAACTCGTGGGCACCATGGACGAGGCGTTGGCGAAGTGGCTTCCGGAGCAGTTCTGCACGGGTGTCTTCGCCCAGTTGCACATGCCCACCGGTGTGCTGCGGTGGTGCAACTGCGGCCACCCGCCTCCGTTGCTCATCCGTCGACACCGCCTGCTCCACAAGGCCTTGGAGCGGCCACCGGAGCCTCCTTTGGGTCTGCCCGCCAATCTCGCCGGGACCGCCCGTCAGGTGCACGACGTCAGCCTGGAACCCGGTGACCGAATACTGCTCTACTCGGACGGCGTCGTGGAGTCACGCGACGAGGCGGGCGAGGAGTTCGGCCTGGAGCGCTTCACCGACTACATCATCCGGTCGACCGCAGCAGGGCAGAGCGCCCCGGAAGTGCTGCGCCTGCTCATCCATGCCATCCTCGCGCATCAGCACAACGAACTCAGTGACGACGCCACGATCTTGATGTTCGAGTGGCAGCCCCCTGATCCCTGACCGCAAGAGCTCCAAGACGCAGCCCGTGGCGCCGTACTCCGCGGGCGCAGACGCTGGGTCGGTGGTCACGGCAGGAGCGCGGCAAACGAGTTCGGCACCCGAGATTTGAGGTGCTGCCATTCGCCGGCGCTGACATGGCGCTCCAGAGTTTTCAGTACGGTGCGCACCAGCTTCTCGTCGCCGCCTTCGACGGCGTAGGGGAATTCGCTCCGGACCCGTGCGAAGAACTCCTCGTTGCTCATCTTTACGGGCGTGTCGGCAGGCCTCCAGCCGTCGTAGTAGACGCCTCTGACGATGGTCGGCAGTTGGGCGCCGAACTGTACGGCCGTCTCGACCGGGAGGCGATCCCGCAGCGGGTGCAGCACGGCCCGCAGTGCCGCGTACGACTGCTTACGCCGTTCTTTGGGCCACTCGAAAGCCTCCTCGACGTCTTTGAGGAGCCGATTGGCCTTGTCCACCATGGTGTCGAACGAGGAGAAACCTGTATCAACCATTTTCGTGGGCCTTTCGTTCTGGACGCCTCACGGCTCAGTCCGCGAGGTCGGCCTTGCCGAACAGGACCGCGTAACTGGAGGGGAGTTGGCTGATGATCTGATTCAGTTCTCCGCCAGTCACAGCGTCGGCAACGGTGGTCAGGACCGCGCTGGCGTCCCACTGCGCCGTACGCGGCCGGGCATCGGTGCGCTCGGCGACCCGGCGGTAGAACTCTTCGATCCCGAAGCTCTGCGCCTGCTGCGGCGTGGCACGGTCCAGAACCTGGCCCAGCGGGCCGGGCAGCTGGGATGCGAGGTCCTTGACCTCTCCCGGGCTGATCCGTTGGGCCAGCACTTCCAGCACGGCCTTGGTGACGTCCGCGGCTTCGCTCTGGTCCTTGTATTCGCCTCGTTCGCGGACGTGGGCGAGGAATCCGTCGTATTTCATCGCTGCCTCCTTCTGCGCCGGCCACCGCTGGTCATAGGGGTCACCGCTGGTCATGGGGGTCACCGCTGGTCATGGGGGTCGCGTGCACTGTCGGCCTGGCCGCGTCCGTCCGTCGGCGCGTAGCTGCCGTTGGCAAGGCTCTTGGCCCTGGACTCACGCTCGGACTCACGCAGGGCACGGTGGAAGCGTCCGGGGCCCCAGGAACGGCCGCCCACGGCCTGTTCGAGTTGGTCGCGGCTCGTCGGGCCGGTTTCTCGGAGCGCGTGGGTGATCTGTTCGATCTCGTCGTCGAGGCGTTGTTCGGCCATGGCGGACGTACGGCTTGCCGTGCCCGCGGTGCCGGCCATCCCCGGCGAGTACATCCGGCTGCCCGGTCCGGTGCCCGGGCGGTAGCGGCGGGCTCCGGCGCGCTCCCGCTCCCGGCGGCGAGCAGTGCGGTCGGCGATCCGCCGTTCCCGCTCGTCGGCGGCCTGACGGACGTGCTCGGGCCGGCGGCGGTCTCGTGCGTCCTGTGGCGCGGGCTCGTTGCGCCAGGCTGCCTCGGCTTCCTCAGCGGTGAGCGGCCGGGCGATGTTCTCCAAGGACTGTTGTTCGGCCCGGACACCGAAGAAGACCTCGGCCAGCCCGCCCAGCGCCATGGCAGCCGCTCCGACGAGGAAGCCGATGGCCACCAGGTCCGCATCGCCACTGTGAATCAAGTGGCCGAACAGCAGCGGGCCGGTGACTCCGCCCACGGCCGTGCCGATCGCGAAGAACAGCGAGATGGACAGGGCTCGGGTCTCCATGGGGAAGACCTCGCTCACGGTCAGGTAGGCCGAGCTCGCTCCCGCGGACGCCACGAAGAAGGTCAGCGAGACCAGCAGGAAGAACGGCCACGTCGTCAGGGAGCCGTTGACCAGCAGGACGGCGAGGACGGCTGCCACGACTGCCGAGCCGAAGTAGGTGCCCGCGATCATCGGTTTTCTGCCGACGGTGTCGAACAGCCGGCCGAGAAGGAGCGGCCCGAGGAAGTTGGCGATGGCGAAGAGGGCCAGGAAGTAGGGGATCGAGCCGGAGCCGATGTCGAAGAAGCCGTTCAGGATCGTGCCCAGGTCGAAGACGATCGCGTTGTACAGGAACGCCTGTCCGACGAAGAGCGCCAGACCGAGAACGGCGCGACGGGGGTACCGCCGCAGAGCCGCGCCGGCGATTTCCCTGAACGGAATGACGTCGCGCTGCCGTACGGTGACCGCCTCGCCCGGTTCCGGCAGCTCGCTGCCGGTCTCTTGGCGCACCTCGGCCTCGATCCGGTCGACGATGCGTTCAGCCTCGGCTTGATGCCCGTGGATGAACAGCCAGCGCGGACTCTCCGGCACATGGCGGCGTACCAGCATGATGCCCAGGCCCAGGATGCCGCCCAGGCCGAAGGCCAGCCGCCAGCCGAGGTCGGCTGCCAGCAGACTCTCGTTGAGAAGCAGCACGGCGACCAGGCTGCCGAGCGCCGCGCCGACCCAGTAGCTGCCGTTGATGGCCAGATCCACCTGCCCGCGGTTGCGGGCCGGAATCAGCTCGTCGATGGCCGAGTTGATCGCGGCGTACTCTCCGCCGATGCCCATACCGGTGATGAAGCGGGCGAGGTAGAGGTACCAGGCGTCGTGGGCGAACGCGGTCGCGACGGTGGCGAGGATGTAGATGCCGAGCGTGAGCAGGAACAGCTTCTTGCGCCCGTAGCGGTCGGTGAGCCTTCCGAACAGGAGAGCGCCCGCACAGGCGCCTGCCACGTAGATAGCGGCGGCAGTGCCTATGTCGGCGCTGGTCAGGTTGATGCCGCTGCCCGGCTCGGTCATACGGGCGGCAACCGCTCCGACGATCGTCACTTCGAGTCCGTCCAGAATCCAGACGGTTCCCAGACCGATGACGATCCGCCAGTGGAATCGGGACCACGGCAGCCGGTCAAGCCGGGCGGGGACCTTGGTGGTGACGACACCGAGTTCGGCGGTGGTGGTCATGCCATGCCTCCTCGTTCAGGGCCGTGGGCCGTTGCCTGGAGGGACAGAACAGGCCGGAATAGGCCGATCCGCCTAGGGTGGTCTTCTGTGCTGCGCTGCCACCTTCTGGGACACCGTTTTCGCTTTCGCCATCAGGGCGACACGATGCTCTGGCACTGCGCGCGTGGGTGCGGAGCGGAGGGAAGCAAGCGATATCCGACGGCCCAGGACGCCGAGCGTTACGCAGTGGCATTCGACCGCGAGGACCAGGCGGACATGGGCCGGCGAGCCCCGCTGGGTCTCCTCCCGCTTCGGCTTCTGCGCGCCTGGCGTCTGCGACGCCGAAAGGGAGCCGGTGGCGAGCCACATGCCGAGCCTCCGCCGCCGTGAGGGGTTGTGATACGGGACGTCATTCATGAGTCACCCCGGTGTCTCGCCTCGCCGGCCCGGCCGCGGTGCCGGACGGATGTCCGGAACCGCGGCGTTCGCGTCTCAGCCGCTGCTCCCGGTGCTTTCACTCGTCTCGCTGATCTCGACGTGCCGGGGCTTTGCGACCTCGGCCTTGGGGACGCTGATGGTGAGCACCCCGTCCGACATCCGCGCGTTGATCTTTTCGGTGTCGACCTCTCCGGGCAGCCGCAGCCGGTACTCGAAGGCTCCGGTGCGGCGGGTGCTCCGGCGCAGGACGCCTTTGCGTTCCTTCTCCTTGATCTCTCCGGTGACCACCAGCTCCTGGCCGTTCGCTTCGACGTCGATGTCCTTGCTCTTGACGCCGGGGAGTTCAATCTCGATGTGGAATGCGTCGTCGGCCTCCGTGACATCCGCGAGGGGTGTCCACGCGACTGCGGGCGCCGCGCCTCCCACCGTGGATTCGATCAGTCCGCTCATCTCGCTGAGCAGTTGGTCGAACTCCGTCAGCGGATTGCGTGCCCAGCCAAGGGGCCTGTCCTGCACTGCGCCACCGCGGTGGCGCCGGACGGGCGTGGCCATTCCCATCGCCTCCTTCTCCTTCTCGTGATCTCATCGCCCGCTCGGTGTCATGCGAGCCAAGCGGACTCCTTCGGACGGGTGTGCGGTGAGCTGTCGGTGCCGCCGGGCGTGGCCGTGTGGCCCAGGTAGCGATGCACGAAGTGGATGCTCATCGCGCCTTCGCCGACCGCGGAGGCCACGCGTTTCACCGAGCCGCTGCGGACGTCGCCTGCGGCGAAGACACCAGGCAAGCTGGTCTCCAACGTCAGGCAGTCGCGGCCCTGGCTCTGCCACAGTCCGGGGACGGAGCAGGCCTGCGCCTCCGCGCCGGTGAGCACGAAGCCGCGCGCGTCGAGGGCGAGCGCGCCGGACAGCCACTCGGTGTGGGGGTCGGCGCCGGTGAAGACGAACAGGGCCCGCACCGCGAGCCGACGGTGCTCGCCCGTACGGTGGTCGACCACGGTGACCTCCTCCAGCACCTTGTCGCCGAACGCCTCGGTCATCTCGGTGTGCAGCAGCACGCGCACCCGCGGGTGGCGCTCGACCTGATCGATCAGGTAGCGGGACATGTGCGCCTCGAGGCTCGGCCCACGGACGAGCAGATTCACCTGCGGTGCGTATCCCGCCAGGAAGAGCACGGCTTGGCCGGCGGAGTTGCCTCCGCCGACGACGGCCACCGGGTCGGTGCTGCACTGCTGGGCCTCGTAGACGGTCGCCGAGTAGTGGACGCTCGTTCCCTCCAGGCGTTCGATGCCGGGCACGTGGAGGCGGCGGTAGCGGGCGCCGGTGGCCAGGACGACGGTACGGGCGGTGATCTCGCTTCCGTCGGCGAACCCGACGGCGTAGTGCCCGTCCCGCGGTTCGACCTGAGCCGCCTCCGCCGGGACGCTGATCCTGGCGCCGAACTTGTCGGCCTGGAGCACAGCGCGTTCGGTGAGTTCGGCGCCGGAGATGCCGGAGGGGAAGCCGAGCAGATTCTCGATGCGGGACGACGTGGCGGCCCGGCCGCCGCTGGCCATGGCCTCGACCACGGTCGTGTCCAGGCCCTCCGAGGCGGCGTTCACCGCGGCGGCGAGACCAGCGGGTCCGGAGCCGATGATCAGGAGATCGCCGTGATGGTTTCCGGCAGGCAGCGAGGGCAGGCCCATGAGCCGGGCCAGTTCCGCGTTACTGGGGTTGCGCAGCAGAGTGGTGTCCCGCCAGATGACGAGCGGTGTCTCCGCCGGGCCGACGCCGAAGCGGCGCAGCAGTTCCTCGGCCTCCTCGTCGGTCTCCAGATCGATCCAGCGGTGCGGCAGCCGGTTGCGGGCGGCGAACTCGCGCAGCCGCCGGGTGTCAGGCGAATAGCGCGAGCCGATGATGCGGAAACCGGCGCCCTGTCCGACGAGCAGAGCACGGCGGCCCAGGCAGGCGCGCAGAACCACATCGCCAAGGACGGAGTCCCGGGCCACCAGGTCACGCAGCTGATCCATGGACAGGGCGAGGACCTCACCGGGGTCCCTGATCACGGCGGTGTAGAAGGCCACCTGCCCGTTCAGGAGACCGAGTTCCCCGATGAAGCGGCCGGGGCCGTGCACACGCAGCAGGCGTTCACCGGTCGTGCCGTAACCCTCGACGATGGCGACCGAACCACTGAGGACGACGTAGAACGTCTCGCACGGCTCCCCCTCCCGGATCAGCACATCACCGGCGTCAACAGCGCGCCGCCGACCGTGCTGCGCCAAACGGGCCATCTGGTCATCCGGCAGACGGGGATAGGCGCCGTAGATGTCAGCGGTCTCGAAGGGGACGCTCTCCTCCGCCTCGGCCGGCACAGGCGCTGCGCCCGGCCGCGTCTCGTCGCCGGCCATCACACGAACGCCTCGTGGGCGAAGCACCACCGCCAGTCCTCGCCGGGCTCCAGCGACGCCACGATCGGATGGCCGTCGGCGGCGGCGTGACGGCGCGCGTGCCGGTTGGGCGAGGAGTCGCAGCAGCCGACGTGGCCGCAGGTCAGGCAGAGCCTGAGGTGAACCCACGGGGAGCCGAGCAGCAGACACTCCTGACACCCCTCGGGGGTCAGTGGCTGGACCGGCCGGACGAGGGCGAGGTGGGGATCGGTTCGTACGGTCATGGCTGATCACCCTTTCCCGGCCGGTTCGCGTCCCGCGATCGACTGCTCCACCCACCGCTGCAGGGCAGGGGCAGGTGCGGCACCCGCCTGCCGTGCGATGGTCTGTCCTCTGTCGAGGACCAACAGCGTCGGTACCGCCTGGACCTCGAACCGCTGCGCCAGCCGCGGGTTCTTGTCGATGTCGACCTTGACCAGCTTGATCTTTCCCGCAAGATCGGCGGCGACCTTCTCCAGCGCGGGGCTCACCATGCGGCAGGGGCCGCACCAGGTGGCCCACAGGTCGACGACGACGGGCACGGTGGCCTGCTCGACGACCTCGGTGAAGTCGTCGTCGCCCGCGTCGGCCATCCACGGCAGCGGCTGCTTGCAGTTGCCGCACGTGGGGCGGCCCTCGGCGGCCACGGGTACCCGGTTGGTGCGCCCGCAGTGCGGGCAGGTGATGTTGGTGGCCTGCACGGTGCTCATGCCGCCCTCGCTCCCTTCTCGTCCTCGGGCTGGTCGTAAGTGACCACCAGCTCGCCGTGCTCGGCGTCGACGCGGACCTTCGCGCCGTCCTGTACGTCGCCGCGCAGCAGGGCGCGCCCGACCAGCGTCTCGACCTCGTGGGAGATGTAGCGCCGCAACGGCCGGGCCCCGTACACCGGGTCGTAGCCCTGGTGGGCGATCAACTCCCTTGCCGTGTCGGTGAGTTCGACGGTGATGCGGCGTTCGGCGACCCGCTGCCGCAGCTCGTCGAACTGCAGCTCCACGATCCGCTCGATCTGCCGCTCACCGAGCGGCTTGAACAGCACGATGTCGTCGACGCGGTTGAGGAACTCCGGACGGAAGTGCCCGCGCAGCTCACCCATCACCAGGGCGCGGGCGTCCGGCTTGATTTCACCCTCGGCGGTGGCGCCGTCGAGGAGGTGCTCGGAGCCGATGTTGGACGTCATGATGATCACGGTGTTGCGGAAGTCGACGGTGTGGCCCTGAGCGTCGGTGATGCGGCCGTCGTCGAGGATCTGCAGCAGGGTGTTGAAGACATCGGTGTGCGCCTTCTCGATCTCGTCGAACAGCACAACCGAGTACGGCTTGCGGCGTACGGCCTCGGTGAGCTGTCCGCCCTCCTCGTAGCCGATGTATCCGGGCGGGGCGCCCATCAGCCGGCTGACGGTGTGCCGCTCCTGGTACTCGCTCATGTCGAGGCGGACCATGTTCTCCTCGGAGTCGAACAGGGCCCGGGCCAGGGTCTTGGCCAGCTCGGTCTTCCCGACGCCGGTGGGGCCGAGGAAGATGAACGAGCCGATGGGGCGGCGAGGGTCGCGGATGCCGGAGCGGGCGCGGATGATGGCGTCGGCGACGAGCTGAACGGCCTCGTCCTGGCCGATGACGCGCTCGCGCAGGATCTCGTCGAGGCGCAGCAGCTTCTCGCGTTCGCCCTCCTGGAGGCGGGCGACGGGAACGCCGGTCCAGGCGGCGACGATCTCAGCGATCTCCTCCTCAGTGACGACCTCACGCAGCAGCCGGTTCTCCCCTTGCTTCGCGGCGAGTTGCTCCTCCTCTGCGGCGAGTCGGCGCTCCAGGTCCTGGAGGCGGCCGTAGCGGAGTTCGGCGGCGCGGTTGAGGTCGTAGGCGCGTTCGGCCTCCTCCGCCTCGTGGCGGACCTGCTCCAGTTCCTGGCGCAGTTCCTGCACGCGGCGGATGGCCTGCCGTTCGGCCTCCCACTGGGCGTGCTTGGCGTCGGCCTCGCCGCGCAGGTCGGCCAGTTCCCTGCGCAGCTCCTCCAGGCGGGTTTTGCTGGCGGGATCGGTCTCCTTGGAGAGGGCGGCCTCCTCGATCTCCAGTCGGGTGACGCGGCGGGTGATCTCGTCGAGTTCGGCGGGCATCGAGTCGATCTCGGTACGCAACCGGGCGCACGCCTCGTCCACGAGGTCGATGGCCTTGTCGGGCAGGAACCGATCGGTGATGTAGCGGTGGCTGAGGGTGGCCGCGGATACCAGCGCGGTGTCCTGGATCTTCACGCCGTGGAAGATTTCCAGGCGTTCGCGCAGTCCGCGCAGGATGGAGATGGTGTCCTCCACGCTCGGCTCTTCGACCAGGACCTGCTGGAAGCGGCGTTCGAGGGCGGCGTCCTTCTCGATGTGCTTGCGGTACTCGTCGAGGGTGGTGGCACCGATCATGTGGAGTTCGCCGCGGGCGAGCATCGGCTTGAGCATGTTGCCCGCGTCCATGGCTCCTTCGGCGGCGCCCGCACCTACGACGGTGTGGAGTTCGTCGACGAAGAGCAGGATGCGCCCCTGGGCGGCCTTCACCTCGGACAGCACGGCCTTGAGGCGTTCCTCGAACTCGCCCCGGTACTTCGCCCCGGCCACCAGGGATCCCATGTCGAGTGCGAACACGGTCTTGTCGCGCAGTCCTTCGGGCACATCGCCGCGGACGATGCGCTGGGCGAGGCCCTCGACGATGGCGGTCTTGCCGACGCCGGGGTCGCCGATGAGGACCGGGTTGTTCTTGGACTTGCGGCTGAGGATCTGGGTGACGCGGCGGATCTCGGCGTCCCGCCCGATGACCGGGTCGAGTTTGCCGTCCCTGGCCTCGGCGACCAGGTCGCGGCCGTACTTCTCCAGCGCCTCGTAGGCCACTTCGGGGTTTGCCGAGGTCACGCGCTGGTTGCCACGGACCTGGGTCAGCGCGCTCAGGAACGAGTCCCGGGTGATGCCGTGCTCCTTGAGCAGCCGTCCGGCGGCGGTGGACGAGCCCTCCTCGGCCAGGGCCAGCAGGAGGTGCTCCACGGACACGTACTCGTCCTTGAGGCGTTTGGCCTCCCGCTCGGCCGCGTCCAGCAGCCGGGACAGGCGCTGGGTGACGAACACCTGGCCCGGCGCCGCGGCCGGGCCGGTCACCTTGGGCCGGCGGGAAAGCTCCTCACGCACAGCCGCACGGAGCTCTTCGGGCTCCCTGCCCGCCTGTTGCAGCAGCCGCGGGATCAGGCCGTCCTCCTGGTCGAGGAGCGCGAGCAGCAGATGCTCACCGTCGACCTCGGTCTGGCCCATGCGGACGGCGGCGGTCTGCGCCTCCTGGAGGGCTTCCTGTGACTTCTGGGTGAGACGGTTCATGTCCATGGGGGTGAGTCACTCCTCCTGCCGCGGTCGCGCAGTGCGGCTTCGAGCAGGCTGATGCGGTCGAGCAGGTCGAGCACCAGACCGATGGATGCATAGTTGAGGCAGAGTCCGGAGCGCAGCCGCTGGACGCGGGCGAGGATCGCCGGGGCCGCGGGGTCGAACACGAGGTGCCCCGCGGCGTCGCGTTCGGCGTCGACCAGGCCGAGGGCGACGAACCGGCGGACCAGGTCGGGGTGGAGGCCCGAGCGGCGGGCCACGGTGTCCAGGGAAAGCCTGGGCACGGGGACGAGCGCGTACCGCACCGCCGTGGAGCCGGCGCTCGTCCGTACGGGACGCCCGCCCGCGTCGGCCCGGGCGGTCCGACCGCCGGTCGCCGCCCATGAGGGTCGGTCGCTCATCAGGTCCTCCTGGGGTCGTACGCAGAGGTGGCGGCGAGCTCCTCGAACAGCTCGCGCTCCCGGTCGCCGAGGGCGGGCGGCACCATGACACGGAGTTCGGCGTACAGGTCGCCGTTCGCGCCGCGCGGGTTCGGCATGCCCTCGCCGCGCAGCCGCAGTCGCCGGCCGCTGGAGGAGCCCGCGGGCACCGTGACCTTGGCCGTGCCGCCGCCGGGGGTGGGCACCGGCACAGTCGCACCCAGGGCCGCCTCCCAGGGGGTGATGGGGACCTGTACGTGGACGTCACGGCCGTCCAGCCGGAACCGGGGGTGGGGCTGGATACGCACCCGCAGGTACAGGTCGCCCGCGGCGGCGTCACCACTGCCCCGGCCGCCCTCGCCCGCCAGACGGATGCGCTGCCCGTCGGTGACGCCGGGCGGTACGTCGACCTCGTACCGCCGCGGCTGCCCGGTGGGGCCGGCGAGCGTGACGGTGCGGCGGCCGCCCCTGTAGGCCTCCTCGATGGTGAGCGGCAGCTCGGCCTCCTGGTCGGCTCCCGGTACACCGCCGGGGGCGCCGCCGGCTCCGAAGAGCGAGCCGAGCAGGTCCTCGATGTCGACGCCCTCCGCTGCGAAGTCGTCGCCGAAGCCGGTGTACCGGACATGGGGGCCGCCCGCGCCCGCGGTCCTCCGAGCACGGAAGCCGCCGCCGGGCCCCGCGCCGGCACCGACCCGCTCCTCCCAGTCCTCGGGGACCTTCCGGAAGTCCTCGCCGAAGCGGTCGTAACGGGCCCGTGTCTTGGGGTCCGACAGGACGCTGTATGCCTCGTTGAGGTCCTTGAAGCGTTCCTCCGCCCCCGGGTCCTTGTTGACGTCCGGGTGGTACTTGCGGGCGAGTTTGCGGTATGCCTGCTGGATCTCGTCCTGGCTCGCGGTCCGTGACACGCCCAGCGCTTCGTAGAAGTCCCGTGCCATGACTGGTCACTCCCGCTTCGCGACAGTCACGGCGGCGGGCCTGAGCTGGCGTTCACCGTCCCCGTAGCCCGGGCGGAGCACCTCGACGACCGTGCCCGGTGGGGCGTCGGGGTCCTGGACGACGCCGACGACCTCGTGCCGGGCCGGGTCGAAGGCGACGCCGGTCTCCGCGTGCCGCGGGTAGCCGAGCAGTTCGAGGACGTTCACCGCTTGGTCGCGAACGGCCCGGACGCCCTCGACGATCGCGCCGGGGTCGGATCCGGCATGGGTCAGGGCGAGTTCGAGGTTGTCCAGGACGGGCAGGAAGGCGGCGGCCGTGCGGGACCGCTCGGCCGTCCGCTCCCGCTCCAGTTCCCTGGTGTGGCGCTTGCGGAGGTTGTCGAGGTCGGCGAGCGCGCGCCGCCAGCGGTCCTCGAGTTCCTTGAGCTCGGCCGTGGGCTCGTCCTCGGACGGTGCGGGGCCGCCGGCCGCGTCGGGGCCGGGTTCCTCGTCCGTCTCAGGCCCCGGCCCGGTCGGCGGGCCGGAGCGCGGAAGATCCCCTCGGGGAGGGCGTACGGCGCCCTCCGGAGCCGGGTCGGCCGGGTCCGGCACGACGGGGTCGGATTCCCTGGGGTGGATCGGCATGGCGGTTCCTCAGTCCTTGTCGAACTCGGCGTCGATGACGTCGTCGTCACCGCCACCGCCACTCGGGCCGCCACCGGTCGCGCCGTCCCCGGTGGTGTACTGGTCGGGACCGCCCGTGGTGGCGTCGGCCTGATGCGCCACCAGCCCTGACAGCACCTGCTGGAGTTCAGAGGTCAGGGGCCGCACCCGCTCCACACCTGCCTCCTCCTTGACCGCCGCCCGGGCGTCCGACACCAGCATCTCGGCGCGTGCCTTCTCGTGCGCGGGTGCGCCGTCGCCCAGCTCGGCGAGGCGCTTTTCGACCTGGTACGCGACGGCGTCGAGTTCGTTGCGGGCATCGACGGCCTCGCGCAGGGCCTTGTCCTGGCCCTGGTTGCGCTCGGCCTCCTGGACCATGCGTTCGACTTCGCCACGGTCGAGGTTGGAGCTCTCGGTGATGGTGATGCCCTGTTCCTTGCCGGTGTCCCGGTCTCGGGCCTTGACGTTGAGAATGCCGTTGGCGTCGATGTCGAAGGTGACCTCGATCTGCGCTTCGCCGCGCGGCGCCGGGCGGATGTCGGTGAGCTGGAAGCGGCCGAGCACCCGGTTGTCGGCGGCCCGTTCGCGCTCGCCCTGCAGGACGACGATGTCGACGGCGGGCTGGTTGTCCTCGGCGGTGGAGAAGGTCTCGGTGCGGCGCACGGGGATGGTGGTGTTCCGCTCGATGATCTTCGTCATCACGCCGCCGCGTGTCTCGACACCCAGCGACAGGGGCGTGACATCGAGCAGCAGGACGTCCTTGACCTCGCCCTTGAGCACCCCGGCCTGGATCGCGGCACCCAGGGCCACGACCTCGTCGGGGTTGACGCTCATGTTGGGTTCCTTGCCGCCGGTCAGCCGGCGCACGAGGGCCTGGACGGCGGGGATACGGGTGGAACCCCCGACGAGGATGACCTCGTCGATGTCACTCTCGCCCACCTTGGCGTCGGCCATGGCCTGTTGGACCGGCCCCAGGCACCGCTCTACCAGGTCGCTGGTGATCTGCTCGAACGTGGACCGCATGACCGAGTCGGTGAGGTGCTTGGGCCCCGAGGCATCGGCCGTGATGAACGGCAGGCTGACCTGTGTCTGCGTCACCGAGCTCAGCTCGGTCTTGGCCTTCTCCGCCGCTTCGAACAGGCGCTGCAGGGCCTGCGGGTCCTTGCGCAGATCGATGCCGTTCTCCTTCTGGAAGTCGTCCGCGAGGTAATCCACCAGACGCCGGTCGAAGTCGTCACCGCCCAGATGACTGTCGCCCGCCGTGGAACGCACCTCCACCACGCCGTCGCCGACGTCGAGGATGCTCACATCGAACGTGCCGCCGCCGAGGTCGAAGACCAGCACCGTCTCGTGCTGCTTTTTGTCCATGCCGTACGCCAGCGCGGCCGCGGTCGGCTCGTTGATGATCCGCAGCACCTCCAGTCCCGCGATCCGCCCGGCGTCCTTGGTGGCGGTGCGCTGGGCGTCGTTGAAGTAGGCGGGCACGGTGATGACCGCCTCCGTGACCCGTTCCCCGAGCTGCTTGGAGGCGTCGTCGGCGAGTTTGCGCAGTACCTGGGCGCTGATCTCCTCGGGCGCGTAAAGCTTGTCGCGCACCTTGAAGCGGGCGACGCCGCCCGGGCCCTCGACGACGTCGTACGCCACCGCCCTGGCCTCGTCCGGGATCTCGTCGAAGTGCCGGCCGATGAACCGCTTGGCCGAGTAGATGGTGCCTTTGGGATTGAGGATCGCCTGGCGCCGGGCCAGCTGACCCACCAGCCGTTCCCCGGTGTCGGTGAAGGCCACCACGGAGGGCGTCGTACGGTTGCCCTCGGTGTTGGGCACGACGGAAGCTTCGCCGCCCTCCCACACGGCGATCACCGAGTTCGTGGTGCCCAGGTCGATGCCCACTGCCTTGGCCATGAGGAACTCCTCCCGTGCGGCGGCAAGCGCCGGCACTGCAGATCCGATCGTTCAGGTAGGGGCGGGACGTCCACCGGCACCGGCGGTCCGCAACCCGCCGAGCAGCCGTACCGCCTCGTCGGCGACCGCTTCGTCCACGACGACGTCGTACCGGCTGGGCTGCATCGAGCGGACGGAGGCGAAGTCCCGTCGGCCGCCCTGCAGGGCGTACAGCAGCAGGCCGAACAGCGCGCCCACGATCGCTCCGAAAATCAGGCCGTAGAGGGCGACGAGCAGGGCGGATACGAGCGGGTCCACCCAGTCGACCAGGCCGAAGAGCCAGCCGATCAGCGCTCCGGGAAGGGCCCCGCTCGCCGCTCCGTGCAGGGCGGCCCTGCCGTAGTCCATACGGCCGACGACCTGCTCGACGAGCCTGACGTCCTGTCCGATGATGGCCACCCGCTGCACGGGAAACCCCTGGTCCGAGAGGTGGTCGACGGCGCGTTCGGCTTCCTGGTACGTCTCGTACGTGGCGACGGGCCTACGAGGCTGCTCGCTCATCGCCCAGTCCTTCCTGCCCGTGTGCACGGCGGCCCCGGCACGCCCCCCAGACTCGCGAACCGAGCAGCTCTGCGCCTGCACCCGGCAGGTCAAAGAACAACGGAGCCCGTCCCCCCGCGAGCACGAGAGGGACACGCCGGACATCTCAGGTACCTTGGTCGGGGAAGGCGAAGAGGCGCTGTCACCTCTATGGGGGCTCAGGGAAGGGAGCAATCCCATGGCCAGCTTCAGGGGCCGGAGCAGGTACCGACACCGTCCCCACCGGGAAGGCGGCCTTCCGCCGGGCCGTCTGGGACAGCACCCCACGATCTCGCGGCGCGGGTCTCGCCCGCCCCTTTCGACCCTGGCATCCCACAAGTGGCCGGCAGTCTCTCGCGCTCTGTTCGACACTCGGGACGAAAGCGAGATCCTGCGCCTGGCCATGAACCACGTGTCGGCTGTCGGCCCGTTCAGAGCCGAGGCCGGATACCTCAGGGTGCACGGCCATATGGTCCCCAGCCCGCAGGTCGGGCCGGGTCATGCGCCAGCCGTGGACCGGACGGTGCGAGAGCTGACAGGGCGGGACGTCCCCGTAACCGTTCCCGGCCGGTCCAGGGGCAGGGCCTTGGCCCTGCAAGGACCCGGTGGACTGCATGGCTACCTTGTGGTGACGTCTCGCTCGCGGCCTACCGAGGCCCAGCACTTCCTGCTCGCCACGCTCGTACGCCTCACCGCCGCGGCCCTGTCGGTTGCCGTCGCGCACCGCCGCCAGCGGGAGGACGCCCTGGAGCTACACCGACTGCGACGGGAACGGGCAACACTTCAGCAGCGGTTGGTCTCTTTCGTGGTCGAGCTGGGATATCAACGGGCCGTGCACGAGGCCCTCGCCGAGGTCGCGGCCTCGGGCGGCGGCGAGGAGGCCATCATCAGCGCGCTGCATGGGCTCACCGGGTTTCCCGTGCTGGTGGAGGACCGCTTCGGACGACTGCGGTCCTGGACCGGTCCCGGCCGGCCCGACCCCTATCCGGAACCGGACCCCGCACGCCATGAGGAGATGCTCCAGCAGGTCGCCCGGAGAGGCGGACCCGTGCGCATCGACGACCGGCTGATCTCCCTGGTACGCCCCCGCGGTGAGGTCCTCGGAGTACTGGCCCTGGTCGATCCCGAGGACGACGCCGACGAGTACACCGTGTTCGCGCTGGAGCACGCCGCCACGTCACTCGCCGTGGAACTGTCGCACCTGCGCCATCTGGCGGAGGCCGAGCTGCGACTGCGCCGCGAACTGGTCGACGATCTCCTGGGGGGCACGGACGAGGCGAGCGCCTACGCCCGGTCCGAGGCGTTCGGACACGACCTGCACCGCATCCAGTACGTGGTCGTCGTGCAGTGGAGGAACCAGGCCGCGGACGACGCTTTCGCGCGGACCGTGGGCCGGGCGGCTTCGGCCGTGGGCATGCCGTCGCTGGTGACTCGGCGTTCCGACCACGTGGTCCTGGTCGCCGAGGGCAGCCCCCACGACCACGCCTTGTACGAGACGCTCGCCCGGGAGACCGGAACACCGGACGGGACGATCGGGGTGAGCGCCCGCTGCGACACCCCGGACGGTATCCCCGGCCGCTACCAGGAAGCACTGCGCGCCCTGGAGGTACGCCGCCGGTCCCGAAGGCGATACGGCACGACGTTCTTCGACGATCTGGGCCTCTATCGCATCCTGGGGCCTGGAAACGAATACCAAGAGCTGGAGGCGTTCGTTCGGGAATGGCTCGGACCCCTCGTCGACTACGACGGCCGGCACCGTACGGCTCTCGTGGAGACCCTGTCCCGGTACTTCGACTGCGGTGGCAACTACGCCGAGACCGCCGAATCCCTGGCGATCCACCGCAGCACGCTGCGCTACCGGCTCCAGCGCATCCGTGAGATCAGCGGCCATGACCTCACGAGCGTGGAGGACCGCCTCAACCTGCAGGTCGCCACCCGGGTGTGGAAGATCATGCTGGGCGGACCGGGTTGAGGAGCCCACGCACCGCGGGCCGCTCCACTGTCCCCATCGCCGTAGGAGCAGGCTGCCCCTCCGCCGAAGGCTCGTCAGCTATCACCCCACTGCGAAATATCCTGCTCCGAGCGGTTACTCCGCGCCGCGGAACTCGAGTAGCTGCAGGGATTGCGATCACAGCGGGTTGAGCATGCGGGGCCGGTTCCGTCGGCCGCCACCGAAAGGCCCGCCGCCCCGGTTTCCAGGGAAACCTCATCGTCCGGTCGAGAACGATCCCACTGTGGTGGGGTCGGCGAGACCCAGTTCGGCTGAGTCATGGCCGGTGATGCCCGCCCCAGTAACCCAGGTCATGGCGGGTTGGCGCGCTCGTCGGCACAGCCAGGCACCAATTCAACTCGCGGACCGATCACGCCGAGCGCTCGCGCCGCTCATGTTCATGCGCCACGTCAGCATCCGCCTGCTGACCCCGAACCGGAACATCGCTGCCTCAGGACTGAGCGCGCTTCTGGCGATCGACCACGCAGCTTCAGTCGTGATCAATAGGCTTCCGGCCAGCCAATCCGCTTCTTCTTCGATGTCCCCGTCCCAGTGCCTGCAGCCGCGCACATCGAGCGCCGGGCCGGGTGGATGCATCAGGAGGGCATGGGCGATCTCATGGCTGGCCGAGCTGTTGTGCCGCCCCATGTCGTGCGAGTCGTTCACCCAGATCTGTCGCCGGAAACCGGCGTGCACGGTGAGAGCACTCACGGCTTCCCGTTCGGTGGTGAGAAGTCGCTCAATGCGAGGGTCATCCGCTATGGCCGAGCTGAACATCCGGACAGGGATCATCAAATGCTTGGCAAGCCGAGAAGGCGCGAGCGGTGAGGCGGGGCCGAGCCCCAACTCTCTGCGCATCTGCACTGCCAGGCGGTTGGCTTCAGCCTTGAAGCCATGACGCAACGCCATAGGGAGCTCCCCTACTCTGGCCGATCAGACACCAACTGCTTGTAGGCAACGGTGATCAGAGCTTCGAGGGCCTCTGCGGCCTCGGGCGTGAGATTTCGGTCGCCCCGCAGGTGCGTAGCCACCTTTGTCAGAGTGTCTGGGCTGCGCGGCTCGTCGGTCCGGCGGACAAAGTCATCCGCGCTCAGATTCGCCCACGTGACGAGGGCCGCGAGCCCGTCGACATCGGGTCGGCGCCCCTGCGCCAACCGCGTCAACGTCGAAGCGCTCACGCCAGCCTGCTGAGCCACGTCCTTCCAGAGAAGCCCGCGGTCCTGACGCGTGCGATCCAGGGCCGTGTGAAACGCGACCGCGTCAAACCGTCCTGCAGCGTTCCGCTCGCTCACGATCTCCTCCCTTCGACCCCATCCTTGCATATCAGGAAACGCTTGCGAAAGTCGAAGCGCACCCCTTACCCTCCAGATTGCAAGATCGGAATCAATGCCGATCTCGCAAGCGAACGGATGGTCCGACACGAAGGGTGGTGGAGGCATGGCCACGAACACCGGCAAAGGCTCCCGTCGTGGCAGCGTCTCTCAGCGGAGCCAGGTCTGGAATTCACAGACGCGCACATGGACGAAGCGGGGCGAGAACGGCAGGTTCACGGACGGCAAGACAGGCGGCCGGCCGTGCAAGGGCGTCCGCCGCGAGAAGTAGCACGCCAAGTACACGGGCCGGAGGCGCAACTCGCGTCTTCCGCCAGCCGCATACCGGAGGTACCGATGGCTAGTAACAACTCCCTGGCGTCACTTCTCGACGAAGGACGCCGCAAGATCCAGGTAACGGCCGAGGAACTCGACGAGGCGAGGCGCCGCCGCCGACTCCTGGCTGCGTCCGCGCGCCGGGCGTTCCCCGGCTCGACCACGTACTTCAACGGGAGCGTCGCACACGGCGACGCCAACACGCCCCTGACCGACGTCGACCTGGGCGTCGTGCTCAGCAAGACGGACGCCAAGCCGTACGGCCCGGGCAAGAAGAGCGCCCTGTCCCTGATGGAGAAAGTGCGCGATGTGGTGCACGAGGATCTCGACGACGAGTTCCCGAAACTCACCATCGAGGTCGCCGGCCGGCGCCGCGCCGTCCTGGTGCGCTTCGGCGACCCGGTGACGTACGGACAGCCAGACTTCACGGCGGACATCATGGCCGCGATCCCGCATCCCTCCGGCTGCGGGCTGTACATCCCGAACACGAAAATCGCGGACCAGTGGGACCGCGCCGACCCGGTCACCCACACCCGGATGGTGCTCGAAGCGATTGCCGACACGAAGGTCGCGTTCGCTCGTACAGTCCGGCTGCTCAAGCACTGGAACGCGAAGCACAGCAAGCCCATGTGCTCCTGGAACATCAAGGCGCTTGCGCTAGGGTGCCTCGACCAACCGATGCCGCTCATCGACGCACTCCAGATGTTCTTCATCTACGCGGCGGACGAGCTCGACAAGGGACCGACGCCGGACCCGGCCGGCGTGGCCGGCGCCATTCCTCTGAACATGCCGCGCCGCGAGGTACACAAGCGGCTGTGCACTGCCCGCGACTACATCGACCTCGCGATCGAGCAGGAGATGGATGGACGCCCACTCAGCGCTCAGCACGCCCTGCATCAGGTCCTCCCGGACCTCATCCCGGACGCGGACCCCACGGAGGAAGAGGCCGCTCGTCTCCCCATGGCCGTAGGGGCGGGCGGGACGGCCGCCTCTGGTCTGGGCCTCGCCGTCGGACGCGTCACTCCGACCCGCGCCTGGGGAATCTGACGCCATGCCGGTCTGGTACGGGGTCCAGCCTGCCTGGTGGGCCCCGCTCGAACGAGACGCCCGCCGACGATTCGGCTTCGCTCTCCGTCACACGTATCACCGCGGCTCCTTGACGTACGAACTGTCCGGACTCGACGTCATAGGTGAACCCGCCCCGGTCAGCGTCAAGGTGCGCTTCTACGAGAACCCGCCTTATGCGACCTACGGCCAAGATCCCCGGGACTTCCCGCGGGTGCACGCCAAACCGGGAGCTCCGTCGAAGCACCGCTATTCCGACGACGGCGCCCTCTGCCTCTGGCACCCGCTCGACCCTAAAGAGCGGCGCTGGACCAGCGCCAAGGGCCTTCTGGACCTCATCGAGATAATCCGCACACACTTGTTCCTCGAACACTACTGGCGGCTCACCGGCGGTGAGCACGGCGGCCGGTGGTTGGTGGAGGATGCGCCTCACGGCATGCCGGGGAGTGGTGCGTGGAGGTCTTCGCGGCGGGACAGGCGACGGGCGACGAATGGACCTGGGCCGAGACAGCAGCACTGATCGTCCCGTGCATCGCCCTCCTCGGCGCCTTCCTGACCTACGCCCTCAACCAGCGGGCCGTACGAAGGGAACGCCGGGCCAAGACCTTCGCCGAGGCACTGACGGCGGTCGAGGAGTACCTGGAGATGCCGTACCGCATACGGCGCCGCTCAGAGTCCTCGTCCGCCGTACGACAGCAGCTCACCGACGAGGTCAGCAGTCTGCTGGCGCGAATGGCCTTCCACCAGGCATGGCTCCAGATCGAGGCCACAACCGTCGCGGGCCCCTACGCGACCCTCGTGGCCACGGCGCGAGCGGAAGCCGGCGCGCAGATGAGCCTCGCCTGGCAGCAACCACCGATCACTACCGACAGCGGCATGAACCTCGGTATCCCGTACCCCCGGGACCGATCGAACGCGGCCCGAGCAGCATGCATCGAGGTGATGCGCCAACACCTCTGAAAGGATCGTGATCTTGGTGCCAACTATCCCTCTTTTGTGCCAACTAAAAATCCTCGTCACACGGTGTCAGCGCCGTACCCGCGGCATCCCCAGCCCGATCCACGCGATGATCTCCCGCTGGATCTCGTTGTTGCCGCCGCCGAAGGTGAAGATGACCGCCGAGCGGTAGCCGCGTTCCAGTTCGCCGTGCAGGACCGCGCCCGCCGAACCCTCCCGCAGCGCGCCGGGTGCGGCGACGATCTCCATCAGCCAGGCGTAGGCGTCGCGCCGGGCCTCGGAGCCGTAGACCTTGACGGCGGAGGCATCCTGCGGGGTGAGCGTGCCGTCCTGCACGGCGCCGACCATCCGCCGGTTGAGCAGCTTCAGCGCGTCCAGCCGGACGTGGGTGCGGGCCAGCAGACGGCGGACCCAGGGCAGGTCGGCGACGCGGCGGCCGTCGGCGAGCTTGGTCTCCCTCGCCCAGCGCTGCACGTCGTGCAGGGCGCGGATCGCCATGGTGCCGTGGGCGGCCAGGGTGACGCGCTCATGGTTGAGCTGGTTGGTGATCAGCCGCCAGCCCTGGTTCTCGGCGCCGACCCGCTGCGAGACGGGGACGCGGACGTTCTCGTAGTAGCTCGCCGTGGTGTCGTGCGAGGCGAGGGTGTTGATGAGGGTGCAGGAGTAGCCGGGGGCCGAGGTCGGCACCAGGAGCATGGTGATGCCCTTGTGCGGCGGCGCCTCGGGGTCGGTGCGCACGGCCAGCCACACCCAGTCGGCGGTGTCGCCGTTGGTCGTCCAGATCTTCTGGCCGTCGACGACGTACTCGTCGCCCTCCCGCACCGCGCGGGTCCGCAGGGCGGCGAGGTCCGTGCCCGCGCCGGGCTCGCTGTAGCCGATGGCGAAGTCGATCTCCCCGGAGAGGATCTTCGGCAGGAAGTACGCCTTCTGCTCGTCGGTGCCGTACTGCATGATCGTCGGTCCGACGGTGTTCAGCGCCATCAGCGGCAGGGGGACGCCGGCCTGGGCGGCCTCGTCGAAGAAGATGAACTGCTCCATCGCCGTCAGGCCGCGCCCGCCGTACTCCCGCGGCCAGCCCACGCCCAGCCAGCCGTCGGCGCCCAGCCGCCGGATGGTCTCGCGGTAGAACCGCTTCTGGGCGGCCGGGTCGCCGTGGCGCGCGTAGGCCTGGTCCGGGACGAGTTCGGCGAAGTACGCGCGCAGTTCGCTGCGCAGCCGCTGCTGCTCGGGCGTGTATTCGAGGTGCACGGCGCCTCCAGGCTCCCAGACCGGTCCTGTCGGCGCACACCGTAGAACGTGTTTCAGTAATTGGGAATGGCGATGCCCCCTCCATGCTCCTCGGGGTCGCGCGGCGCGTGCGGGCGCCGGGTCAGTCCAGGGTCGCGAGGAAGTCCGTGCACGCCCGCGCGCACGCGCGGCAGGCCTCCGCCGAGTCCTCCGCACCCGGCTGCCGATCGAAGGCGTGGGCGGCCTCCAGGCACACGGTCCGGCACCACTCCACCTGGACGCGGATGCTGTTCTCGTCCACCTGGTTCTGCTCGGACAGCACGCGGCAGGTCGCGTCGCAGACCTCCGCGCACATGATGCCCTTGCGTCGTACGAGTTCCTGGTTCTCGGTGCCGTCGGGATCCACGAGGCTCGCGCGCAGCGCGCAGGCCCGCGCGCACTCGGTGCACGCCTGGGCGCAGGCGAAGCGGTCCTCCAGGAACCGGAACAGCTCCTGCTGGGATGTCGTCGAAGTCACACCGCGCGGGTAGCCCCCGGACCTGCCGGTCAAACCCGGTGTTCCCAAGGGCCGCGCCCCGTTTTCCGGCCTCGCCGCCGGGCACCCGGCCGACCCCGGAACGACCACGCACGGAGGTGAGTCACATGCCCGGGCGAGAGGAGCTTCCGTCGACCCTGGAGCGGTCCTCCAAGGAGGCGCAGCGCACCTGGATCAAGGCGCACGACTCGGCCGTGGAGCAGTACGGCGAGGGCGAGCGCGCGCACCGCACGGCGTTCGGCGCGCTGAAGCACACCCACGAGAAGGTGGGCGACCACTGGGAGCGCAAGGAGGGCGACCGCAAGGGCCCCTCCGACCCCAGGTCGGCCCGGCCCCGGCAGCAGGGCGGGCGCAGCGGCGAGGGCGTCGACGAGCAGGCTTCGAAGGAGCACCTCTACGACCTCGCGAAGCGGATGGGGGTCGAGGGGCGCTCGCGCATGTCGAAGGCGGAGCTGCTGGACGCCGTCCGCAAGGAGAACCGCGCACGGACCGCGTCCTCGCGGGCGTCCTCGGGGGCGTCCTCGCGGGCGTCCTCGGGCTCGTCTTCTCGGTCGTCCCCGCGGTCGTCCGCAGGCTCCTCGTCGCGGTCGTCCTCGCGATCGAGGTGAGCCGGTTCATGGGGAGGACCAGGGGTACCCGCGAGCCATGAATACCGCATGGATGGAGCTGGCCGCGGGCCGTGGCGCCCTCGGCATCGGGCTGGTCGTGGCGGGCGTGGTGGTCGTGGGCCTGCTGCTGGGAGCCTTCGTCCTCGGCTTCCGCAACAAGCGCAGGGAGCTCCCCACACCACGCCCGGAGGAGCAGCCGCGGATGCCCGCCGGCGGCCCGGTCCGCGAGACGCATGAGCGCCGGGAACCGGACGAGGTGCCGAGAAGCGAGGACCGTCTGACGCCGCACCGGCTCAAGGGCCACGGCAACCAGAGCGACCGGACGAGCGCCTCGCAGGAGCGTCCGCGCTGGAGCGAGGGCAGCAGCGGCGGCTTCGGCAGCGGCGGACCGGGCGCCCGCTGAGCCACCCGCCCCGCGCCGCCCCGCCCCGGTCGTACATCACGTCGTACACAGGGAAGTGAGAACCATGGCCGATCCCGCCCGCAACACCCTGCCGCTGCCCGACTACGACCATCTGCCGATCGGCGGCCTGGAGAGCCGTGTGCGGTCGCTGTCGGCGGACGAGGTCGAGGAACTGCTGGCGTACGAGCGGTCGCACGCCGACCGGCTGCCGGTGACGGAGCTGCTGGGGTCCCGGCTCGAGCAGTTGCGCGCGGGCGCGGAGCCGACGTCCGGCGACCCGGGCGCCCTGCGTCCCGAGACGGGCGAGGGGCACGGCGGCTCGCCGGTGTCGCCCGCCACGTCGCCGGAGCCGTTCAGCGCGCCGCCGCACGGCACGCCGGACCAGCCGGGCAAGCCCAAGGGCGACCGGACGTAGGCGTCACCCACACCTGCCCGAGCCCCCCGGCCGAATGCGCCCGCCCAGTCGGCTGAGCCGGCTCGGCCGATCCGAAGGGCCCGCGCCCAGTGCGCGGGCCCTTCGTCATGCCCGCAGCCCGTCGGGGTGAGGTGGATCACAGGAACGGGGTGCAGCGTGGAGCGGGGTCCAGCGTCTTTTCAGGGGTGTAGGAGGCCACTGAGACGCGGGACGGTGAGGATGGAGCAGGTTCGGGCGGACGGCTTCGACGAGTTCGCGGCCGCCCGTTGGTCGGCGCTGCTCCATGTCGCGCGTCTGCTCACGGGCGGCGACCGGCAACGAGCCGAGGACCTGGTGCAGGAGGCCTTGGTCAAGCTCTGGTTCGCCTGGCCGAAGGTCGCCGAGCAGGCCCCGGAGGCGTACGTGCGCACGGTGCTCGTGCGGATGGCGGCGCGCTCGGCGCGGCGGCGCTGGTGGGGTGAGCGCCCGGTGGAGCAACTGCCCGACCGGGCCGACCCGGGCGACGTGTCGTCCACCGTGGCGGAACGCTCGCGGCTGGAGGCGGCCCTGGCCCTGCTGACGCCGAAGCAGCGCGCCGCGGTGGTGCTGCGCTACTACGAGGACCTGCCCGAGTCCCAGGTCGCCGAGGCGCTGGGCTGCCCCGTGGGGACCGCGCGGTCCCACGCGTCACGCGGAGTCGCACGGCTCCGCCAGATCCTGTCCGACGCCGTCAGGCCCGTGGGGTGAAGGGAGAAGCGATGGACGACTTCGAGCGGGACCTGTCGCGGCTGATGCGCGACACGCAGCAGCACACCCCCTTCGAACCCGCGCACCGGCAGCGGCTGCACGCGGGCATCCGGGCCCGCCGCCGCTCCCGGCTGCTGTGGAAGGCGGGCGGCTCCGCCGTGGCGGTGGCCGGGCTCAGTGTCGGGCTCGCCCTGCTGCCCGGCATGCTCACCAGGGCCCAGCCGCCCGCCGACCAGCGGCCCCGGCCCGTGGTCAGCCCCAGCCCTTCGCACGACAGCGCCCCCACGTTCGACTCGCCCGAACCGAGCGCGACTCCGACCCGGCCCGAGCCGACCGCGCCGACCGCGCCCGCCGGCACGACCGGCGGCGTCACACCCTCCGGGACCACCAGCGCGCCGGCCGGTTCCACGCCGAGCACCGCGGCCCCGGAGAGCCGGACGACGTCGGCGCCGCCCCCGCGTGCGCCGTCCCCGACACCCACGACGGTCCCTCCGTCGGTCCTGGAGCCGGAGGAGCCGTCCGTGTCGGCCGGCCACGAGTAGCCGCCCGAGCCGCCCCTCCGACCGGGGCGCCACCGCCCCGCACCCCGTCACCGCAGCACCGCCACGGGCGCCTTAGGCCTGCCCGGAAACCGGCGCCGGCCGCGTCGCGCGCCAGAGAGAGACCGTGAACCAGCGATGAGAACCGTACGGCCGCCGGTCCCGACCGGCCGCCCGACAGCACCCGAGCCGGCCGCGCTGCCCCGCCGGGCCCCTCTGCCGGCGCGCCATCCGGAGCCCGTCCTCGACGTGGTCGTCCCCGTCCACAACGAGGAGCAGGACCTGGAGCCCTGCGTCCGGCGCCTGCACGCGCACCTCGGCGAGACCTTCCCGTACCCCTTCCGGATCACCATCGCCGACAACGCCAGCACCGACCGGACGCCGGGGATCGCCGCGCGGCTGGCCGCCGAGCTGCCCGGCACGCACTGGATACGGCTCGCCGGGAAGGGGCGGGGCCGCGCGCTGCACGCCGCCTGGTCGCACTCCCGGGCGCCGGTGCTGGCGTACCTGGACGTGGATCTGTCCACCGATCTCGCGGCCCTGCTGCCGCTGGTCGCGCCGCTGATCTCGGGCCACTCGGACATCGCCATCGGCACCCGGCTGGCGCGCGGTTCGCGGGTGGTGCGCGGGCCGAAACGGGAGATCATCTCCCGCTGCTACAACGGGCTGCTGCGCTCCACGCTAGCCGTGGGCTTCTCCGACGCGCAGTGCGGGTTCAAGGCGGTGCGACGGGACGTCGCCGAGCGGCTGCTGCCGCTGGTGGAGGACCGGGAGTGGTTCTTCGACACCGAGTTACTGGTGATCGCCGAGCGCGCGGGGCTGCGGATCCACGAGGTGCCGGTGGACTGGGTGGACGACCCCGACAGCCGGGTGCACCTGATGTCCACGGCGCTGGCCGACCTGCGGGGCATGGCCAGGCTCGGCCGGGCCCTCGCCCGCGGCAGGCTGCCGCTGAGCGCGCTGCGGCGCAGCGGCGGTGACCTCGCCGGGGAGCTTCCCGCGGGCCTGGCCCGGCAGTTGGTGCGCTTCGCCGCGGTCGGTGCCGCCAGCACCCTGTGCCATCTGCTGCTCTACACCGTGCTCAGACCGGCGACCGGGGCGCAGGCCGCCAACGCGCTCGCCCTGCTCGCCGGCGCGGTCGGCAACACCGCCGCCAACCGGCAGCTCACCTTCGGGGTCCGGGGCCGGGGCGGCGCACTGCGCCACCACCTCAAGGGACTCGCGGCGTTCCTGGTCGGACTGGCGCTGACCAGTGGTTCGCTGGCCGCCCTGCACCACGGCGTGCCCGGGGCCGGGCATCGGGTCGAGCTCGTGACGCTGGTCGCCGCCAACCTGGCCGCGACGCTGCTGCGTTTCCTCCTCTTCCGGGCCTGGGTGTTCCCCGCGCGGCCCGCCCGCCGTACGGCAGGACCCTCATGAGCACCGTCGAGCTGCGTCGCCCACCGTCGGGAGCGGACCCGCGCGGAACCTCGCATCCGCCACCCCGCGCGGGAGTTCGCCGAGCACGCAGCACCCGCGGGTCACGCCTGCGGCCGGCCGTCGCGCGCTACGGCCCCGTGCTGCTGACGTACGGCGTGCTGAAGCTGGCCGGCTTCGCCGTCTTCATGTACCTGCTGGACTCCGCGGGCGACTTCCGGAAGAAGAACCCGCGCTTCGGCGGCGGCGAGCACCCCTGGGACGTGCTGGCCAGCTGGGACGGCTGGTGGTACCAGCAGATCGCCCGGCACGGGTACGACCCGGCCCTGGAACCGGTCCCGGGCGCGACGGGCCTGATCACCCTGGAGGGCAACTCGGCGGCGTTCTTCCCGCTGTACCCGACGCTGATGCGCCTGGTCTCGGAGTGCACCGGACTCGGTCTGTACGGCGCCGGCCTGACGGTGTCGGTCGTCGCCTCGTTCGTCGCGGCGCTCGGCGTGTACGCCGTGACGCGGCGGCTGGGCGGCCACCGGGCCGGTCTCGTCGCGGCCGGGCTGTGGGCGGTCTGGCCGGGGTCGGGCACCGAGTGGTCGGGCTATTCGGAGTCGCTCTACACGGCCCTCGCCGCCTGGGCCTGTCACGCCGTCATGGCCCGTCGCTGGCTCACAGCGGGTCTGCTGACCTGTGCGGCCGGGCTCTGCCGGCCCACCGCCGCCGCGCTGGTCGCCGCCCTCGCCCTCGCCGCGCTGCTGTCCCTGCGCCGGCGGGAGGACGGGGTGCGCCGTCCGCTGGCCGCCGTGGCGATCGCACCGCTGGGCCTGTTCGGCTACCTCGCCTGGGTCAACTGGCGCATGGGCGACCTCAACGGCTACTCCAAGCTCCAGGACGGCGCCTGGGCCCACAAGTTCGACGGGGGCGCCCACACCTTCACCGTCCTGACATCCCTCCCCGTCGGGCACTTCGACTACCTCTTCGCGAGACCCTTCGAGGATGTCATCGGCGTGTGCGTGGTGCTGATGGTGCCGGTGCTGACGGTCCTGCTGCTGCGTCTGCGCCCGCCGGCGGTGCTCGTCGTCTACACCGTGCTGTCGTACCTCATGGTGATGACCACCCAGCAGATCTTCGGCAACGTCTCCCGCTATCTCCTCCCGCTCTTCCCGCTGTTCGTCCCCCTCGCGCTCGCGATGCGCCGGCTCCGGTGGCCGTCCCTGGCCACGGTCCTCGGCACGGCGGCACTGGCCTCCGGGTCGTACGCGGGGTACGTGCTGTTCGAACTGGGCGTGCCCTAGGGCTCGTCCGGGTGGAGGGCGTCGAGGGCGGGGGCGATGCCGGATGAGATGCCTCCGAAACATTCCCTTCACGCAGGAAGTATTTAGGGGTAACGACCGCTGCCTACCGTGCCTGCCTTGTCGGTCCCCAACCCGCAGCAAGGAGGCGTGGCATGAGTACGGAGCCACGACTGGCAGAAGTCGTCGAACCGGAACCCGCGCCGAAGGCAGCGCGGGGTACGGACCAGGCCGTCAAAGAGACCCTGGAGGACTACACCCTCCGCTTCGCGCCCCGGAGTTACCGGCGCTGGACCCCGATGGTCGTGGCGACGACCGCGCTCGGCGGCATCGCCTACATGGCCGACTTCTCCATCGGCGCCGGCATCGGTCTGGCCCACGGCACCGGCAACGCGCTGCTGGCGATCGCCGTCGCCGCGGTCGTCATCTTCGTGACCGGGTTCCCGCTCGCCTACTACGGCGCCCGGTACAACATCGACCTGGACCTGATCACCCGCGGTTCCGGCTTCGGCTACTTCGGCTCCGTCCTCACCAGCGTCATCTTCGCGAGCTTCACCTTCATCTTCTTCGCCCTCGAGGGCTCGATCATGGCGCAGGGCCTGAAGCTGGGCCTCGGACTGCCGCTGTGGCTGGGCTACCTGGTCTCCACGCTGATGGTGATCCCGCTCGTCATCTACGGCATGACGGCGCTGAGCAAGCTCCAGGTGTGGACCACCCCGATCTGGCTGCTGCTGATGGTCGGCCCGCTGGTCTACCTCGTCGCCACCGACCCCGGGAGCGTCGACCGCTTCCTCGCCTACGCGGGCACCGACGGCGACGGCGGCGTCAACACCGCCTCCGTGCTGCTGGGCGCGGGCGTCTGCCTGTCGCTGATCGCGCAGATCGGCGAGCAGATCGACTACCTGCGCTTCATGCCGCCCAGGACCGAGGCCAACAAGCGTGCCTGGTGGACGGCCGTGGTGATGGCCGGCCCGGGCTGGGTGGTGCTCGGCGCGCTGAAGCAGGCCATCGGCGTGTTCCTCGCGGTCTACATCATCGCCGAGGTCGGCGCGGCCGCCGCGCCCGAGCCGATCCAGCAGTTCAAGCACGCCTTCGACGCGATGCTGCCGTCCTGGATCGTCGTCCCGCTGGCCGTGGCCCTGGTCGTGATCAGCCAGATCAAGATCAACGTGACGAACGCGTACTCCGGCTCCCTCGCCTGGACCAACTCCTTCACCCGGGTCACCGGGCACTACCCGGGCCGGATGGTCTTCGTCCTGGTCAACCTGGGCTTCGCGCTCGCCCTGATGGAGGCCGACATGTTCAGCTTCCTCAACAGCATCCTGGGCTTCTACTCGAACTGCGCGATCGCCTGGGTGGTCACCGTGGCCACGGACATCGGCATCAACAAGTACCTGCTGAAGCTGTCCCCGCACGCCCCCGAGTTCCGGCGCGGCATGCTCTACGCCGTCAACCCGGTCGGTGTCGTAGCCTTCGTCGCCGCGTCCGGGCTGTCCATCGCCATGTACTTCCACGCGCTGGGCGACACCCTCCAGCCGTACTCCCCCGTCGCCGCGGCCGTCATCGCCTTCGTCCTCACCCCGCTGATGGCCGTGGTCACCAAGGGCCGGTACTACCTGCGCCGCACCGACGACGGCATCGACGAGCCGCTCCTGGACGAGGACGGCAACCCCAGCGCCACCACCTACGACTGCCACGTGTGCCGGCAGCGGTTCGAACGTCCGGACGTGACGGCGTGCCGGACGCACGACGCGGTCGTCTGCTCCCTCTGCCTGAGCACGGACAAGGTCGGCGACCACGTCCTGCCGGCGGCCGTCTGATCACCGGGGCGGGCGCGCCGCGAGTCGCTCCCGCCCCGGACACGGCAGAGGACCGTGCCTCTCCCCCGGGCGGCGGCTGCCGAGGCCGGGCGGCATACTGATCTCCGCTGCCCCGTGACCAGGGCGACGGGCGGAGAGGGGATGACGGGACGTGACCACCGAAAGACCGGGCGGACGGGAAACGCCCGACGAGCCGGACGGCGCTCCCCCGGTCCCGGACGAGGTGTGGCTGCGGTTCCTGACGGACAGCGAGTCCGCCATACGCGCCTCGGCCCCCAGGGAGCCCTCCGCGCGGGAGCGGGCGGCGGGGCGCCGGCCCCAGCCCCCGCACGCCGTCGGTGACCTGTGGCAGCCGGAGGAACTGTGGGTCCGCGTGCCCTGGCGGGACCTGGACCGCGGCGCCAAGGCCCGGCGCGTGGGACGTGTCGTCGCCACCGCCGCCGCCGTGGCCCTGGCCCTCGGGGCCTGGTCCCAGCTGTCCACCGGCGCGGGCCCGGGCCACCGGCCGGGGACGGACACCGTGCGCCAGGTCGAGGGGGCGACCGCGCGGCAGCCCACGACCACTCCCTTCCCGTCCGGATCCCCCGCCACGGAGCCGTCCAGGTAGCACACGCGGGACGGGTACGGTTCCGCGCGGCCGCCTAGGATGAGCGCACAGGCCGGATCTGGGCGCTCGTCCGGGCGAGGCCCCCCACAGGCGAGTCACCACCACGCGCACGCCGACCGAAGGGGGACGAGATGAGCGCGCCACGCCTCAGCAGCACACCGTTGCCGGGCATCGGGGTCCGCTACGACCTGACGACCCGGGACGGCCGCCGCCTGTCGGTGGTCGCCCACCGCGACGGACACCGGACGATCAGCGCGTACCGCGAGGACGACCCCGACGCGTGCGACCTGTCGGTGCGTCTGACGGCGGAGGAGGCGGCCACGCTCATCGACGCGCTGATGCCCGCCCACCACACGCCGAACCTGCTGTCCACCACCGACCTGGGGCTCGTCGCCGAGCGGATCGAACTGTCCGGCTCCTCGCACTGGAACGGACGGCTGCTGGGCGAGTCCCGGATCCGCACCGACACCGGCGCGTCCGTCGTGGCGGTGCTCCGCCGGGCCGAGGCGATCCCCTCCCCCGCCCCGGACTTCCGGCTCGCCGGCGGTGACGTCCTCATCGTCATCGGCACCCGCGAGGGCGTGGAGGCGGCCGCCGCGATACTCGGGCGGGAGTGACCCGCCATGCACTCCTCCGCGGTCTTCCTGATCGAGTTCGGCTGTCTCATCCTCGGCCTGGGGCTGCTCGGCCGCCTCGCCGGGCGCTTCCGCTTCTCGCCGATCCCCCTCTACCTGCTGGCCGGCCTCGCCTTCGGCGAGGGCGGGCTGCTGCCCCTGGGCGCCAGCGAGGACTTCGTGGCGGTGGGCGCCGAAATCGGCGTCATCCTGCTGCTGCTCATGCTGGGCCTGGAGTACACGGCCGCCGACCTCGTCTCCAACCTCAGGACCCACTACACCGCCGGGATCGTCGACGCCGTCCTCAACGCGCTGCCCGGCGCCGCCCTGGCCCTGCTGCTCGGCTGGGGTCCGGTCGCGGCCGTCGTGCTGGCCGGCGTCACCTGGGTGTCGTCCTCCGGAGTCATCGCCAAGGTCCTCGGCGAGCTGGGGCGGCTCGGCAACCGCGAGACCCCGGCCATCCTGAGCATCCTCGTCCTCGAGGACCTCTCCATGGCGGTCTACCTGCCCATCGTCACCGCCCTGCTGGCCGGGGTGAGCCTGGCCGCGGGCGCTCTCACGCTGGCCATCGCCCTCGGGGTCGCGGCCCTGGTGCTCGTCCTCGCGGTGCGTTTCGGGCGTCACGTCTCCCGCTTCGTCTCCAGCGACGACCCGGAGAAGCTGCTGCTGGTCGTGCTGGGTGTGACCCTCGTGGTCGCCGGGGTCGCCCAGCAGTTGCAGGTGTCCGCCGCCGTGGGCGCGTTCCTGGTCGGCATCGCCCTGTCCGGTGAGGTCGCCGAGGGCGCGGCGAGCCTGCTGGCGCCGCTGCGGGACCTGTTCGCCGCGGTGTTCTTCGTCTTCTTCGGCCTGCACACCGACCCGGCCAGCATCCCGCCGGTGCTGCTGCCCGCCCTCGCGCTGGCCGCCGTCACCACCGCGACGAAGATCGCCACCGGCTACTGGGCCGCGCGCCGTGCCGGGATCGGCCCCAGGGGCCGCTGGCGCGCGGGCGGGACGCTCGTGGCCCGCGGCGAGTTCTCCATCGTCATCGCCGGGCTCGCCGTCACGTCCGGCATCGAACCGTCCCTCGGCCCCCTGGCCACGGCGTACGTCCTCATCCTGGTCCTCCTCGGCCCGCTGACCGCCCGCTGGACCGAGCCCCTGGCCACCCGTCTGACCGGCCGCCGGGCACGCCGGCGGCGGGTCGGGGCGGCCGGGCCGGCGGCGCGGGTTCCGTCCGGCGCCCACGAGACGATCGAGGGGCAGGACACGGTCGGCCGCGCGTGAGCGAAGGCCAGGACACGGTCCGCCGCGCGTGAACGGGAGGGAGGGCGGCGGGACGACCGCAGGTTCAGCCCGTCTTCCATCCCCGCCGCGTGTCGATCCGCTCCCACTCCGCGTCCCACTGCGCCATCCGCCGCCGGTCGAGACAGAGCCGGGCCACCCAGGCGGCTCCCAGTACCGCCCCGCCCGTCAGGGCCCCTGCCAGTACGCCGCCCACGGTGGTGTGCAGCCAGGCCTCGCCGGGGGACACCGGCGGGGTGGTGAGGTCACCGTCGCGGTCCACCCAGACGGGGATCGTGCTCCCGGCGGGAGCCCGGGGCGGCACCCGTGCCTCCTCGCGGTAGGCCGAGCCGTCCGGCGCGGTCCAGCGCACCTTGCCCCAGACCCGGTGGTCGCTCGCCGCACGCGCCGGGGACGGGCCGGGCGCGTCCTCGACCAGGACCGCCGTGACCTCACGGCTCTCCGCCCGCTGCCGTTCGACGGCCCGATCGACGGCGCCGGCCGCCATCGCCCCGGCGACCAGCCCGCCCAGCAGGGCGAGCACCCACCCGGCGAGCACGACCCAGGCTTCGACGACGTCGATGCGCCGCTTGAGCGCGTTGTGCCGCCACCGCCAGCACCGCACGGTCGTACGCCCTGACGCTTCCATCGGCCGACACCCCCTCGTGAGCACCGGCAGCTCCCTTCCAGTGTGCTCCCTCCACGTCAGCCGGCCCAGGCGGCCACCCGTACCCGGTCGCCGGCGCCGTCGGACAGGAAGGACGCCAGCGCCCGCCCTTCTTCCTCCACGGCGGCGCGGTCGGCCCGGGAGAAGCGGCGCAGCGGGGTGACCAGGACGGTGCCGGTGCCGGTGCCGGCTTCGACGGTCCAGGTCGCGGCGACGCGTCCGTCGACGAGGACGAAGCGGGCGCCGGCGACCGAGAGGCCGCGGTGGGCGTCGTCGATGATCCGGCCGCGGTCGTGGTAGCCGAGGACGGCGTTGTCGAACGCCGGGAGGAAGCGCACCGGGGCGGAGGTCTCGGGGTCGGGCCGGGGGGCGTCGGGGAGGTCGAGCAGTTCCCGGCCGCGCTCGTCGCGGAAGGCGACCAGTTCGCCGCGCAGGGCGGAGACAGCGGCCGGCAGTCCGGCCAGGCCGCACCAGGCGCGCAGATCGGCCGAGGCGGCGGGTCCGAAAGCGGCCAGGTAACGCCGTACCAGCGCCTGTCCCACGGGGTCGGAGCCGTCCGGGGCGGGCGGGTCGATCTCGCGCCCCAGCCAGGCGGAGATCAGCGCGTAGCGGGCCCCCGCCGTCGTGCGCCACAGCCCGCGGGGCGGCAGTTGCGCCGTCGGGAGGAGGGCGGCGGCCAGCATCTCGCCCAGGGGCCGGTTCCCCGGGGCGGGCCAGCGGCCGGAGACGGCCCGGGCGAGGTCGGACATCGAGCGGGGCTCGCCGTCGGCCATGACCTCGTGCCCGGCCGCCGCGAGTTCCCGGAGGTCGACCCCGTCGAGCTCGCGGCGGTAGGTCCCGAGCACCCGGGTGCGCAGCATGTCGTGGTGGCGGGCCCGCCAGGCCAGGACGTCGTCGGCGGTGACGAGGTGGACGGTGCGGCGCATGGGGTGGGTCCGCACCACGCGCCGCCCGGTCAGCAGGTCCGACAGCGCCGCCGGTTCGAACGTCCGCAGCCGGGACCAGAGGCCGACGTACGGTTCCTGCGGTTCCTGCGCCTGGAGGCCGCACAGGTGCGCGACGGCGCCGAGCGCGGGCAGGTCGGCGCGGTCGAGCAGCAGCTGCCGGGCGAGGGTGGCGCGGTTGAGCGCCCGGGTGTCGAGAACGGTCATGGCGGCATCTGGGCCTTCGCGTCGGGTGCCGGCCCGTGGTCGGGGTGTCCGGGCGGCGTGCGCGATCACCGTCCCAGGGGATGCGGTCAGGTGCTGACCGCATCCCCCGGGACGGCCGTCATCGGCTCTCCGGCGGGGACGCGGCCGCGTCGGCGTCCAGCGGCTCGTAGTCGAACCAGTCGAAGTGGACCGTCCCGGTCGCGGCGTTGGCCTACCACGTCACCAGGACCGGCACCACGGTCACCGGCACCCCCGCCTGAGCCGGGCGCCGGTGACCAGGGCGGTGTGGCCGGACCGGACGCGTCAGCGCAGCTCGCTCGTCAGGCGGTAGGAGCCGGACGGCAGCCGGAACGACGCCACACCGCCGCTGTGCCCGAGGAACCGCACGCCGTCCGCACGCGCCAGCGGGGTGCGCCCCTCGCGGACGGCGTCGGCCGAGACCGCGGGCAGGTGCAGCGTGGCCTCGCTGTTGGCGGGCACGACGGCCTCGTACGACAGCCGCCCGCCGCCGTCCGGCACGCTCCACTCGCTCCTGATCTCGCCGTACGGCGAGACGTGCGAGCCCGTGACGTGCGTGATCCTCCCGGTGGGGTCGAGGTGCGGCCGCAGGACGAAGTGCTTGAAGCCGGGGCTCTCCGGATCCCGGGCGATGCCCGCCATGCAGGCGTACATCCACTCCATGACGGCGCCGTAGGCGTAGTGGTTGAAGGAGTTCATGCTGACCGGGCCGAACCCGGCCTCCTCGGAGTAGGAGTTCCAGCGCTCCCAGACGGTGGTGGCGCCGTTGCGCACGGAGAACAGCCAGGACGGCATGGCGTCCTGGTGCAGCAGCTCGTACGCCAGGTCCGCGCGGCCCTCCTCGGTGAGGACGGGGGCGAGGACGTTGACGCCGAGGAAGCCGACGGACAGCGTGTTCTCGGCGTACTTGACCCGGCTGCTGTCCGGGTGGGCCGCCTTGTAGGCCGCGTCGTTGCCGATGTTGTCCGCCAACGCCTCGACGAGGGCCCGGCGTTGCGTCTCGGTGTCGTAGAAGCCGAGCTTGAGCACCCACAGCAGCGCCGACTGGGAGTTGTCCTCGGTCTTCTCGTCGGGGTCCGCGCCCGGTTCGATCGGGGAGGCCTCTCCGAGGCTGGAGCGCACCGTGACCGTGCCGCCGTCGGTGGCGAGGTACTTCTTGATGAAGGCCTTCCTGATGGCGCCGAAGAGCCGTTCGTACGCGGCGGCCTCCGAGGGGCGGTCGACGGCTCGGGCCATCTGGGCCATGAGCCGGGCAGAGTAGCCGTAGTAGACGTCGCTCATGAGCTGGGCGCTGGTCTTCTGCGGTGCGAGCCAGTCGCCGGTGAGGGAGCCCTGCCCGGCGTAGGTGTCGCCGGTCTGCTGCCGGATCCAGTCGAGGTAGCGGGTCATGGCGGGCCAGCTGCTCTCGATGACGGCCGCGTCGCCGGTCATCTGCCACAGGGTCCACGGGAGCACGACACCGCAGTCCGCCCAACCGCTGCCGCCGCCGGGGAAGTTGTAGCGGCCCCCGGGGGCGACTCCGGTGAACTGGTCCTTGTCCTCCCCGTAGATGGTCTGCGAGTCGATCACGGTGTTCTGGAAGTGGGCGAGGAAGGGTCCGGCGTCCGCGTTGTACAGGCCCGTCGCGGCGAAGACCTGGGTGTCTCCGGTCCAGCCGAGGCGTTCGTCGCGCTGCGGGCAGTCGGTGGGGACCCAGAGGTAGTTGCCGCGCTGGCCCCAGCGGATGTTGCTGATGAGCCGGTTGGTGTCGGGGTCGTTCGTGGTGAGGGTGCCGGTCTCCCGGATCGCGGAGGTGGCGACCTTGCCGGTCAGGCCGGTGATCGTGACCGTGGAGGTCGCGGTGACGGAGACGTAGCGGAAGCCGTAGAAGGTCAGGGAGTCCTGGTGAGTCTCGCCGTCGCGGTCGCCCTTGAGGATGTAGGTGCTGGTGGCCTTGGCGCTGCGCAGATTGGCGAGGTACACGGACCCTTCGGGGCCGTCGGCGCCGGCGCTGGCGTCGTTCAGCATCTCGCCGAACCGGAAGGTGACCTGGGCGCCGGCCGGCCCGCGCAGGGTGTAGCGGGGTACGCCGACCATGTTCTGTCCCAGGTCGAAGACGGCGGTGTCGCCGGCTCCGATGGTGACCGGCGCGGACGCCGCCCGGTTCGGGTCGGTCACGGTCCGGTCGGGGTCGACGACGATACGGCCCCGGCCCTCGCCGGTCACTCCCGTGTAGACGGTGACGGACCGGGGCCTGCGGTCCCAGCGGCTCATCAGCCGGGCGGTCTCGGCCGGGTAGGCGGCGAGTTCCGCCTGCGGGTACCTGGTCTCGAAGGGGACGCGTTCGGTGCCGGTCCAGGCGGAGTCGTCGAAGCCGGAGGAGGTCCAGCCCGGCAGCTCCCGGCGGGCGTCGTAGGTCTCGCCGTCGTAGATGTCGTCGGCCCGCCAGGGGCCGGTGTCGGTGGCCTTCCAGGAGCCGTCCGGCCGGGTGACGACGGACTGGGTCGTGCCGTCGGCGTAGCGGATCAGCAGCCTGGCCTTGAGGGCGAGGGCGTTGCCGCTCTCGGAGTAGTAGGTGCTGCCCTCGGAGATGCGGCCGTTGTACCAGCCGTTGCCGAGGACGGCCGCGAGGGTGACGACCGGTTCCCGGGCCACGAGGTGGGTGACGTCGTAGGTGAGGTAGGTGACGCGTGCGTCGTAGTTGGTCCACCCCGGGGGCAGCAGTTCGAGGGTGGTGCCGCCGTCCTGGGGGACGGTCACGCGGTGCCCGCTGACGTAGGCGTCGTAGACGCCGAGGGCGGAGACGTAGAGCCGCGCCTCGCGGACCCGGCCCCGCAGAGGTGCCTCGGTGCGCAGCAGCGGCGCGCCCGGGGAGTGGGGGGCCTTGCCGCGCATGCCGATCCACTGCGCGCCGTCCCAGCCGGTGACGCCGTCGGTGCTCATCAGGCCCGTCTCGAAACGGGCGACGGGCCCGCTGCCGACCTTGCGGCCGTCGGTGTCCCAGACGGTGACGGTCCAGTGGTAGCGGGTCGAGGGCTTGAGGGGTTCGCCCGCGTACGGCACGGCCACCGACCGGTCGGAGCTGACGCGGCCGCTGTTCCAGACGTCCGCGCGGGCACTGTTCAGTTTGCCGGGCGAGGTGGCCACGAGGATCTCGTACGCGCCCTGGCTGCGCCCCCGTCCGTCGGCTCGCATGCGCCAGCCGAAGCGGGGGCGCGCGGCGTCCACGCCGAGCGGGTCGGTGCGGTGTTCCACGGTCAGTCCGTACACGGTGCCGCCTTCCGGGGGGCGAGTCGGTGCTGCCTGCGCGGTGGCGCCGGCGCTCATCACCTCGGCGAGCACCGGCACCGCGCCGGTGCTCGCCGCGAGCACGGTCCGGCGGCGAGGTCCCCGGCTCCCGGGTTCCGCGTCGTCGGGCTCGCGCACGTCCTTCGTCACTCCGTCTTCCCTTCGGTCGGGGCCGGCGTCACGCTCACGAGCCGGCCTTGTAGTCGGCGTCCATCTCGGCGAGGAGCTTCGCGGGTGTGGTCTGGCCACTGAAGATCTCCTGGAGGCCGCTGAGCATGGTCTGCTGGACCTTGGCGTTGGGCCAGAGCTGGTCCATGAACGGCACGGTGCGGTCCTTCTGGATGAACGTGGAGAGTTCGGTCAGGGACGGATCGACCTTGTGGCCCGTGTCGGGCAGGGAGGGCAGACTTCCCTGCTTCTTGACGAAGAGGTTCATGCCCTCCGGCGACATCACGAAGTTCACGAACTTCAGGGCCAGTTCCGGGTTCTTCGCCTTGGCGTTCACTCCGTAGCCGGCACCCGCCGCGGCCGGGATGAGGGTCGCGGACGGATCGTCGGTGGCCGGAAGCGCCTTGAAGGTGAACGTGCCCTTGGGGTTCTTGCCCTTGAGCAGGGCGATCACCCAGTTTCCCTGGACGATGCCGAGGGTCTTGCCGGTGGCGGCGAGTTGCTGGCTGGCCTCGTAGTTGGTGCCCAGCGGGTTCTTCTGGAAGCAGCCGGTCTTCTGCATCGTCAGGTACTTGTCGACGGCGGTGGTCCACGCCGACTTGGCGAAGGTGGCCTGTCCGGCCTGCATCTTCTGGTCGAAGTCGCGGTCGGGTCCGTAGACGGTCGTGGCCACCAGCGCGTACAGCACGAGCTGGGTCACCCAGTTGTCCTGGATGCCCAGCGCGAAGGCCGGGGTGCCCTTGGCCTTCGCATCGCGGCAGAACGCGAGCAGTTCCTGCCAGGTGTCCGGAGGGGTCAGGCCGGCCTTCTCCATGGCCTGCTGGTTGTAGACGGCGCCGATGCCGTTCAGCCCGAAGACGGCGTTGTAGGTCTTCCCCTCGTACTGGGCCACGGTCTTGACCGCGTCCGGCAGCTTCGCGGCCCACGGCTGGTCCGAGAGGTCACGCAGGTATCCCGGCTTGGCCAGGACGTAGGTGGCGCCGGGGTTTCCGTTGCCCGGCCAGACCGACATCACATCCGGTGCGGTGCCCGAGGACAGCTGGGTGCGGATCTGCTGCTGGTACTGGTCGGCGCCGCTGGTGGTGTAGCGGACCTTGACGCCGGGGTTGGCCTTCTCGAACGCCTTGACGACGTCCTCGACGGAACCCTGGTCGACCGAGGCCAGCGTCAAGGTCTTGGTACCACCGCCGCCGGAGCCGCTCGCCTTCGTGCCGCCGCTGCAGGCGGCCAGGAGGGCGGCGGCCGTTGTCGCGGCCACCAGGACGGTGAGGTTGCGTGTGTTCATGAGGTCTCCCTTACGGAGAAGAAAGGCGGGGATCATCCCCGCAGCCCTCCGGCGAAGCCGTTGATGATGCTGCGTTGCAGGAGGAAGTAGACGAGCAGGACGGGCAGGATGCTGATCACCAGGGCGGCGAAGATGAGGTTCCAGTCGGTGACGTACTGGCCGACGAAGCCCGCGATCGCGACCGGCATGGTCTGCTGGGCGCTGCCGCTCAGATACAGCAGCGGGGTGAAGAAGTCGTTCCACACGGCGACCGTGTTGAGCACCAGAGCCGTGACGGTGATGGGTTTGAGCATCGGCAGCACCACGTACCGGAAGGCCTGCAGCGGTGTGCAGCCGTCGATCAGGGCCGCGTCGTCGAAGTCCCGGGGCAGAGCGCGCAGGAAGCCGACGTAGAGGAAGACGGTGAACGGCACCTGCAGCCCGGAGTAGAACAGCACCAGCGCCCAGGGGGTGCCGAGCAGGCCGAGGTCGCGCATGGTCTGGTAGAGCGGCAGGGACGCGAGCTGGAAGGGCAGCACCAGTCCGAGGAGGACGAGCAGGTAGGTGCCCCGTGACCAGCGGGCCGTGACACGGGCCAGCGGATAGGCCGCCAGGGAGGAGACGGCCAGCACGATCGCGACGCTGCACACCGTCACCAGCAGGCTGTTGGCCAGTGCCCCGCCGAGCGCGCCCTGCTGCCAGGCCTGGGTGAAGTTGTCCAGGGTCGGCGAGCCGGTCGGACTGAGGGGCGAGGAGGTGTCCGAGGTCGGCCGCACGGCCAGGTTGACCAGGACGTACAGCGGGAACGCCACGAACAGGGCGGCGGCGATCATCGCCAGTTCCAGGGCGAGCGTGCGGGGACGGTAACGGTTCATGACGCGGCCTTCTCGTTGCGGGAGAGCAGCAGGTACTGCCCCGTGGAAGCGACCGCCACGATGATCGTCAGCACCACCGCCAGAGCGATGCTGTAGCCGAACTCGCCAAGGGTGAAAGCGTCCTTGTAGATCAGCGTGGAGATCGTGTCGGTCGCGTGGCCGGGGCCGCCGCCGGTCAGCGCGTACACCTGGTCGAAGAGTTTGATCCCGCCGATGATCGACAGCATCAGGTTGATGGTGAACGCCGGGGCGAGCAGCGGCCGGGTCACCGACCAGAAGCGCCGCACGGGACCGGCGCCATCGAGCGAGGCCGCCTCGTGGACCTCCTTGGGCACCGACTGCAGGCCGGCCAGGAAGATCACCATCGAGTAGCCCGCGTACTGCCACACGATCACCGCGACCACCGCCCAGAGCGCGAGGCGTGGACTGCCCAGCCAGTCCTGCTGCCATCCGTCGAGGCCCGCGGCGCCGAGCAGGCTGTTGACCGCTCCGTCCGGCCCCAGGAGGTTGCGCCACAGGTAGGCGGTCACGATCGGGGTGACCACGGCCGGGGCGAACAGGAACACCCTGAGCAGGTTCCGGGACTTGATGGCCGAGTTGACGCCCAGCGCCAGCAGCAGCCCCACCCCGTTCTGTACGACCGTGATCGCCACCGCGATCAGCAGGGTGTGCCAGACGGCCTGTCGCGCGTCGGCGTCGCCGAGCATGTCGGCGAAGTTGCCGAGGCCCACGAAGGCGTAGTGGGGATCGAGTCCGTCCCAGTCGGTGAACGCGTAGTACACACCGCGGGCGCTCGGCACGAGGACGACGAACGCGAACAGCAGGAGCGCCGGCGCCGCGAACCACCAGGGCGGGGTGGTGCGCGCGTCGCGGCGGGCGGTCGTGATCCGGCGGGGGTCCGGGGGACGGTCACGATCCGGCAGTTGCTGGTTCGGGGCGAGGGTCACGGGCGGGCCTGCTTCCTTGAAACGTTTCAGCACCTGACGCGGGCAAGCTGATGGGTAACGTTTCCCATGGGGTGGGCCAGACCCTAGAGAGCCCTCCACGGGGCGTCAAGATGTCGCGCACGCTGCACTGTCGTTACGCGCTGTGGCCGCCTCGCCCGGAGAAGCAAGGGGGGAGCCCCCTTACCCGGTCCGGGCTAGATCCGTACACTTCTCGCCAACGTTGCCCACGGCACCGGAGGAAGCCGCATGGAGCCGCCCGCAGCACCCCGTCGCGTCACCATCGTCGACGTGGCCCGGCACGCCAACGTGTCGACCACCGCCGTCTCCAAGGTGCTGCGCAACGCCTACGGGGCGAGCCCCGAGATGCGGGCCAAGGTACGGCGGGCGATCGACGAGCTGGGCTACCGTCCGCTGGCGGCCGCCCGGGGGCTGCGCGGCCGGACGTACACGATCGGCGTGATGCTGCCCGATATCCGCAACCCGTTCTTCCCCGAGATCCTCGACGGCGTCACCGGCCGCCTGGAGGGCACCGACTACCAGGTCCTGCTGGGCCCCGGCGGCAACGGCGAGAAGGAGGAGGCCCGCGTCACCGACGCCATGATCGACCGCGGCATGGACGGCCTCGTCCTCGTCGCCCCCGTGTCACCGCGCGACCGCCTCGAACACGTCGCCTCCGCCGTACCCACCGTCGTCGTCGGCCGCCACGGGCACTCCCCCGTGTACGACACCGTCGCCGACGACGACCGGGCGGGCGCGGCCCTGGTGGTCCGTCACCTCGCGGAGCTCGGCCACCGCCGGATCGCGCACATCGAGCACCACGAGACCGACCCGACGCGCACCACCGAGATGCCGAACGCCCAGCGCGCCGACGGCTACCGGCAGGCGATGCGGGACCTCGGCCTGGAGGGGGAGATCGACGTCGTCTCCACCAGCTACACACAGCAGGGCGGTTACGAGGGCGCGAAACAGCTGCTCGCGCGCCCCCAGCGGCCCACGGCCGTCTTCGCGGGCGCGGACATCGTCGCCATGGGCGTCCTGGAGGCGGTCGCCGAGGCCGGCCTCTCGGTGCCCGGCGACCTCTCGGTGGCGGGCTACGACAACACGACCTTCGCCGCGCTCGGCCCGATCTCCCTGACGAGCGTCGACCAGGCGGGCCGCGAGATCGGCCGGAACGCCGCCCGGCTCCTCCTTGAGCGCATCGCGGACCGCGGCAGACACTCGGTCCAGGTCAGGCTCTCCCCCACGCTGGTCGCGCGCCGCACCACGGACCGGCCGCCCGCCTAACGGCGTTCAGTCGCCGTCCGGGCGGAGTGTTCCCGCCCGGAACTCCCCGGGCGTCGTGCCCGTGCGCAGCCGGAAGAACTTGGTGAAGTCGCTGGGATCCGCGAACCCCAGCTCCGCGCCCACGTCCTTCGCCGCGCGCTCGGTGTGCAGCAGCAGGCGCTTCGCCTCCAGCAGGACGCGTTCGTCGATGTACTTCTTCGCGCTCATGCCGGTGACCGCCAGGCTCGCCCGCGACAGGGTGCGGGGGCTGTAGCCCAGCGCGGCGGCGTAGTCCTCCACCCGCCGCGTCACCCGGTGGTCGCGTTCCACCGCGTCGAACAGGCGCCGGAACACCTCCGCCGCGGGACCCGGCGCGGCGGAGGTGCCCGTCGTCCTGGCCAGGCGCAGGACCAGTACGGACACCAGGTGCCGGAGCACCTCGACGTGCGAGGCGAGCGGCAGCGACGTCAGTGCGGCGAACTCGAACGCCAGGTGTTCCAGGCCCAGGCGCAGCGCCCGCGCGTCCTGCCCCGAGGGCAGCACCGGCGCCTGCCGGTACGGCGGGTCCACACCGGCGGCGGCGAGGGTCGCGGGCGGCAGGAACCCCGGCTGGAACACCACGATCGTCCCCTCGGCGTCCGGCAGGCCGTGCCCGAACCGCTGGACCTGCCCGGGGCGGATCCACAGCCAGGCACCGGGCGGCAGCTCGTGCTCGACGAAGTCCACCGTCAGGTGCAGGGGCCGCTCGCGGACGGCGATCAGCTGGTGGAAGGCCGGGCGCAGGGCGGCGTAGGGGTCGTTGCCGTGGCGCCGGGCCCGGTCGAAGAGCCCGCCCAGGGGCACCACCTCGACACCCGCCGGCGCGCCGACGGCAGCCGTGTACGGCAGGTCCCTGATGGCAGGCTGTCCGTTTTTCCCCATCGTGAGTCCCGAGCGTACCCAGACCCTGGCCGAGGCACCACCTAGGTTCGAATTGCTGCGCCGGGCACCGAAAGGCGCAGCTCACACCGGATGAGGAGGACGACCGTGCGGCTCATCGTGGGCATGACCGGGGCCACCGGCGCGATTTTCGGGGTGCGGCTCCTTCAGGCCCTGCGCGGGCTGGATGACGTGGAGACCCATCTGGTCCTGTCCCGGTGGGCGCGCAGCACCCTCGAACTGGAGACGGGCCTGTCGGTCGCGGACGTCGGCGCGCTGGCCGATGTCACGCACAAGCCCGACGACCAGGGCGCCACCATCTCCTCGGGCTCGTTCCGCACGGACGGCATGGTGATCGCGCCCTGCTCCATGAAGACACTCGCGGGAATCCGCGCCGGATACGCCGAGGGGCTGGTGGCCCGCGCCGCCGACGTGGTGATCAAGGAGCGTCGCAGGCTGGTCCTCGTGCCGCGGGAGACGCCGCTGAGCGAGATCCACCTGGAGAACATGCTCGCCCTGACCCGTATGGGCGTGCGGATGGTGCCGCCCGTGCCCGCCTTCTACAACCACCCGGCCTCGGTCGACGACATCGTCGACCACATCACCGCCCGTGTCCTCGACCAGTTCGACCTGCCCGCGCCCGCCGCGCGGCGCTGGGAGGGGATGCGCACGGCCCGCGCCGGCCGGCCCGCCGCCTGACCCGCCGCCGGCAGGCGGCCCCCGCCTCGCTGCCGAAGGACCTTCGCCATGGCATACGACGACCTGCGCAGCTTCCTCGCCGCTCTCGACCGGGAGGGGCAACTGCTGCGCGTCACCGACGAGGTGCTCCCCGAGCCCGATCTGGCCGCCGCCGCGAACGCCGCCGGCCGGATCGGCGAGGGCGCGCCCGCCCTGTACTTCGACAACGTCAAGGGCTTCACCGACGCCCGCATCGCGCTGAACGTGCACGGTTCCTGGGCCAATCACGCCCTCGCCCTGGGGCTGCCCAAGGACACCCCGGTCAAGGAGCAGGTGGAGGTCTTCGCCTCGCGCTGGGACGCCTTCCCCGTCGCGCCCGTGCGCCGGGAGGACGCCCCCTGGCGGGAGAACGCCCAGGAGGGCGGGGACGTCGACCTGTTCTCCGTGCTGCCGCTGTTCCGGCTCAACGACGGCGACGGCGGCTTCTACCTGGACAAGGCCGCCGTCGTCTCCCGCGATCCCGAGGCACCGGGCGACTTCGGCAGGCAGAACGTGGGCACGTACCGCATCCAGGTCATCGGCCGCGACCGGCTCGCGTTCCAGCCGGTCCCGGTGCACGACGTCGCGCTGCACCTGCGCAAGGCCGAGGAGAGGGGCGAGGACCTGCCCGTCGCCATCACCCTGGGCAACGACCCGGTGACGGCGATCGTGTCGGGGATGCCCATGGCGTACGACCAGAGCGAGTACGAGATGGCCGGAGCCCTGCGCGGGGCGCCCGCTCCCCTCGCGACCGCGCCGCTGACCGGCTTCGACGTGCCGTGGGGCAGCGAGGTCGTCATCGAGGGGGTGATCGAGTCGCGGAGGCGGCAGATCGAGGGGCCCTTCGGCGAGTTCACCGGGCACTACTCCGGGGGCCGGCGGATGCCGGTCATCCGGGTCGACCGCGTCTCGTACCGCACCGACCCGGTGTTCGAGTCGCTGTACCTGGGCAAGCCGTGGACCGAGGTCGACTATCTGGTGGGTCCCAACACCTGTGTGCCGCTGCTGAAGCAGTTGCGCGCGGAGTTCCCCGAAGTGCGGGCCGTGAACGCGATGTACACGCACGGGATGCTGGTGGTCGTCTCCACGGCCAAGCGGTTCGGCGGCTTCGCCAAGGCCGTCGGGATGCGCGCCATGACCACGCGGCACGGTCTGGGTTACGTCAGCCAGGTGATCGTCGTCGACGAGGACGTCGATCCCTTCGACCTGCCGCAGGTGATGTGGGCGATGTCCGCGAAGGTCGACCCCCGGGAGGACGTGGTCGTCGTCCCCAACCTCTCCGTCGTCGAACTCGCCCCCGCGGCCCGGCCCCCGGGCATCACCAGCAAGATGATCATCGACGCGACGACTCCGGTCGCCCCCGATGCGCGGGGCAACTTCTCGACGCCCGTGCGGGACCTGCCGGAGACCCGGGAGTGGACGGCCAGGCTCCGGCAGCTGCGCGCCGCCTCCGCCCGGTGACCGGCCGCCGCCTCAGCCCGGTGACCGGCCCGCCCCGCCGACCCCTCAAGGAGCTCTCATGACCCCCGACGCCGTATGCCCTCGCTGTGCCTTCGACGCCGTGCGGACGCTCGCCGCCTCACCCGTGGCGGACGTGTGGCTGGTCCGCCAGTGCGAGCGTTGCCTGTACACCTGGCGCACCACCGAGCCCGCCCGCCGCACCACGCGCGAGGCCTACCCGGAGGAGTTCAGGATGACCGCGGCGGACATCGACAACGCGATCGAAGTACCCGCTGTCCCGCCGCTGAGCGCGCCGGGCGACCGCAGCTGATCCTCCCCGGCCCCACTCCCTCCTCTCACCACTCCCCGTCGCCGTCGTCGCGCCCCGCGGACAGGACCGCCCGGCGCGTGGACCAGGCGTGGACCGCGATCCGGAGGGCGTGCATGAGGTGGCGGCGGCGCGGCTCGGCCGCGAGGTCCCAGAGCTCGCCGCGCCACTCCTCGGCGTACCGTGCCCGGTCCGCGGCGGGCAGGACGCGCGCCGCCGAGCCGATGAGCCAGTGCGCCGCCGGGCTGACCCGGCGTCGAGCGGTGAGGGGGGCGGCGGCCTCTCCCGGGCTGTGCAGGGCGGTGGCGAACCGGTCCAGGAGCGTCGTGGCCTCGCCGCAGGCCTGGGCGACGCGCCGGGCCTGAGCACCCCCGCGGGGGTCGACGCGGTCGAGTTGCAGCGCGAGTTCGGCGGCGGCCGTGGAGGCGTAGGCGAGCCCCTTGACCAGGTAGGCGGTGCGCGCCGCGACGACCCGGGGCCTGTCGACCACGGACGGGAGCCGGACGGCGGCGATATGGAGCTGGCCGACGGCCTCGGCCAGGTCGAGCGCCAGGTCGATGTCGCTGCTGATGACCCTGAAGCGCCGAAGGGCGAGGCCGTGCGCCAGGTCCTTGGCACGGATGTCGGCACGGGCGAGCGTGCGGACGAGGTCGCCGGCCAGGCTGACGGCCTGACTGTAAGGGGACTCGGCGGCGAGGCTCGGGCCGCCGGGAAGGGGCTCCGCACTCATCAGCCGGCGCCTCCGGCCAGACCGGGACGGAGTACGCCGAGCGCGTTCCGGTCGGCCGTGGCGCGGGCCAGTGCGGCCCTGGCCGACACACAGCCGTCCGGGCTGAGCCGGTAGTAGCGCCGCCGGGGGCGGCCCTGCTCGTGCGGGTCCGCCTCCTCCCAGCGGGACACCAGCCAGCCGACGGACTCCAGGCGGGCCAGGATCGGGTGGATCGTGCCGCTGGCCAGCTGGGCTCTGGCGCAGACCTCCAGCCCGTACAGCTCTTCGGCGGGCTGCTCCAGGAACGCGCGCAGCACCAACTGGGTCGGCAGCGTCATCCGTGGACTCGACGGCTCGTGAGGCATGCTCCAACTCTACTTAGGGCTAGGTAGAGTTGGAGCATGCTGTGACGGCCGACGGTAATGCGATATCCGTTCGATCGCCGGTGGGCCGACCGCACGCCCCTGGCTGCCGCGCGGATCGGGGCGGGCGTCAAGCGGTCGTGGTGCGCCGGAGTTCGTGGGCCTCGGCGAGGAGCAGGTAACCGGCCGCGGTCCAGGTGTAGGCACGGTCGCGCAGGCCCGTCCCGGTGAGGGCGTCGAAGTTCTCCGCGAAGCCGTGGGTCTCGCACAGGGCGCGGAAGCGGGCGCTGATGTCGTCGGCGAGGCGGTGGTGGCCGGCGCGGCGCAGCCCGTCCTCGACGAGGACGGTGGCGGGTGCCCAGATCGGGCCGCGCCAGTAGCCGTCGGAGAGGTAGTGCGGGGAGTCGGGCCGTTCGGTGGCCAGTCCGTACGCCGTCAGGTGGGTCTCGATGCGGGCGGCCAGGGCCGTGCCGATGCTCTCGGGCAGGTGCTCGCCCAGGACCATCGGCATCAGGTCCAGCAGACTGGAGCTGCCCCATGTCCGCCCGCCGGCGACCCCCCGGGCCACGAACCGCTCCCCCGTCCACAGTTCGTCGAACATCGCCGCCTGGGTCTCCTCGGCGGTACGGGTCCAGCGGCGAGCCTCGTCGGGAAGGCCCAGCTCGGCGGCCAGAGCGGCGAGTTCGCGGAGCTGGAGGACGAGGAAGGCGGCCAGGTCGGCGGTGACGACGACGCGCTCGGGGTCGAAGGTGGTGGCGTTGTCCCAGCCGCTGTCGTTGCCGTGCTGGTAGTGCGGCAGGGCGTCACCCGGTGCGCGGCGGGCGGTGAGCCAGAAGTCCGTCCACCGCGCCAACCTGCCGTACATATCGGCGAGTTCGGTCCGGCCGAGGGGTTCGGGAAGCCGTCGGCGCAGGCGGGAGAGGGTCCAGCCGTGGATGGGGGGTTTGACGAAGTTGTAGAGGACCTCGGAGTGGGTCACCGAGTCGGGCAGGGCGCCGGTCTCGTCCTGGTGGTCGAACGGCAGGGAGAACTGGTCCCGGGCCAGCGCGGGTGCCCCGGGCGCGAGGGCGAGGGCGTTGAAGCAGTGGTCCCAGCTCCAGACCTTGTCCATCCAGTGCTTGGACATCAGCACCGCCGGGCGGGTGACGAGGGAGGCCGGTCGGACGGTCGCCGACCACAGGACGTACGCGGCGAGTTCGGCGGCCGGGGTGTCCGGCGTGCGCCAGGGGGCGACCGCGTCGGCGAAGGCGGCGAACGCGGCCTGCGCGGCCGCCACGATGTCGTCGAACGTGCGCGAGGAACGGTGGGGGGCGCGTGCGCTGTCCAGTTCCTCGACGGCCGCCTCCCAGGTCCCGCCGGCCTCGGCGGTGAGGGTGACGCCGCGTTCGCCGGCGCCGAGGGCCTGGGTGCCGGACTCCTCGGTCACGGAGCCCGACAGCACGGTGATCCGGTAGCGGCGGCCGGTCTCGTACGAGGTGAACACGTGTGCCCCGGCCACCGGGTCACGGTAGAAGTAGGTGCCCGTGAAGGGGGTCAGGGTGTCCGCCGCCGCGGTGATGCGCAGGGCCAGTCCTTCGCCGCGCAGGCGGACGGTGTCCGGTGCGGCGTAGGCGAGGCCGATGCGCCCTCCCGCGCCGGTCCAGGTGAGCAGGCCGGGTGTCGCCTCGGCGTGGGTCGCGGCCCGGTCGCGCGTCGTCGCGTCGAGGGGCGTGAAGCGCAGGACCGCGTGCATGCCGTTCTGGTGCGAGACGAGGTGGAGGTCCTCGGAGCGGGTCTTCTCCGCGAGCACGGGAGAGATACCGAACCAGGAGCCGTGCGTGCTGAACGGGATGTCGTGGAGGGAGAAGGCCGGGCCGGATCGGGCGGCGGTCATCAGGCGTGACTCATTTCTTCTGCGGTGGTCTGCTGCTCCGGTGAGCGCTGACCCGGGTCTTCAGTCCTTGACGGCGCCGGCCGTCACGCCGGCGGCGACATAGCGCTGGGCGAGGACGAGGATGACCGTGGCGGGCAGGGAGGCCACGACGGCGGTGGCCATGATGGCGTTCCACTCCTGGTTGTTGTTGCCGATGTAGTGGTAGATGCCGAGGGTGATCGGCTCGTGGGCGCCGCCGCCCGCGAGGGTGCTGGCGAAGACGAAGTCGGACCAGGACCACAGGAACGCGAACAGGGACACCGTGACGACGGCGTTGCGGCTCATCGGCAGCACCACGGACCGGAAAGTGCGCAGGGGCCCGGCCCCGTCCATCTGCGCGGCCTGGAGCAGTTCACCGGGGACGCCGGACATGAACGCGGTGAAGATCAGCACCGCGAAGGGTACGGCCAGGGTGGAGTCGGCGACGATCAGGCCCGGCACGGACTGGAGCAGTCCGAGCTGGAGGTAGATGGCGTAGAAGCCCATCGCCATGATGATGCCGGGGATCATCTGGGCGACCAGGAGCAGGAAGCCGATCACTCCCCCGCCGCGCGGCCGGAGTCTCGCCAGCGCGTATCCGGCGGGCGCGGACAGCACCACGGTCACGGCGACCGTGCCGAGGCCGATGACCAGGCTCGTGCCGAGGTAGGGCAACTGCTGGTCGAGGACGGCGCGGTAGCCGTCCAGTGTGGCGTGGACGGGGAACAGGTCGGGCGGGCTCTTGCGCATGTCCTGGTCGCGGGTGAAGGACACGTTGAGCATCCAGTAGACCGGGAAGAGCATGACGGCGGTCAGCGCCAGTCCGAGGACGGTCTTCCAGCCGGTGCGGCTGCGGGGCGGGGAGTTCATGCCGGTGCCTGCTTTCGCTGGACCCTCAGGTACACCAGGCCGAACACGAGGGCGGCGACGACGAGCAGGTTGCCGACGGCCGCGCCGGGCCCGAAGGCGGGGAGCAGGTTGCCGAAGCCGAGGCGGTAGGACCAGGTGGCGAAGGTGGTGGACGAGTCCGCCGGGCCGCCCTTGGTCATGATCCAGATGATGTCGAAGACCTTGAGCGTGTACACCAGGCCCAGCAGGAGGGTGATGGCGGAGACCGGGCGCAGCAGCGGGAAGGTGATGCTCCAGAACCGCCGCCAGGCGCCCGCGCCGTCGAGAGAGGCCGCCTCGTACAGGCTCGCCGGGATGGACTGCAGGCCGCTGTGGAGCAGGACCAGGTTGAACGGCACGCCGATCCAGATGTTGGCGATGATCACCGACGCCAGCGACCAGTCCGGCGACGTCAGCCAGTTCACCGGACCGATGCCGACGGCGCCGAGCAGGGTGTTGACGATGCCCGAGTCGCTGTTCAGCATCCACGACCAGGTCGAGGCCGACACGATCAGCGGCAGCAGCCACGGCACCAGGAACAGGGCCCTCAGGGTGGCGGAGAGCCGGAAGTGCTGGTTGAAGAAGACCGCGAGGGCCAGGCCGATGGCGTACTGGAAGACCAGGCACACGACGGTGAACACCACCGTGTGGGTGAGTGCCGGGCCGAACACCGGGTCGTCGAAGACCTTCCGGTAGTTCTCCAGCCCGGTGAACGGCGCGTTGCCCTGGACGAAGGAGCGGACGGTGTAGTCGCGCAGGCTCAGGTCGACGTTGCGGTAGAGCGGATAGGCGTAGAAGAGGGCGAGGTAGAGGGTCACCGGGGCGAGGAAGGCCCAGGCGGCGAGCTGCTGGGAGGTGGGGCGGCGGCGCCGTGCGCGGGGCGGTGCGGCGGGGGCCGCACCGCCGCGGCCGGGCACGGTCCGGCCGTGCGGCACTTGTGTCGTGTGACTCATCGAAGGGCCCTTCAGTACCGTCACTTGACGGCGGACTGGGCCTTGGCCAGCGCGTCCTCGGGCGACTCGGCACCGCTGAGGGCGGACTGCACCGCCTTCCACAGCTGTTCGGAGATCTTCGGATACGTGGTGCCGAGGTTGTCGCTGGTGCGGCCCTTGGCCGCCTTGACCGCCGCGACCCAGGGCTTCAGCTCGGCGTTCGCGGCCACCTGCTTGTCCTGGACCTCGGCGGTGGGGGCCACGTAGGACAGGGTGGTGTCCGTGGCGTACAGGTTCTCGGTGCTGGTCAGGCAGGACACCAGCTTGCGCGTGGTGGCGTAGCGTCCGGTGTCGCCCTGGGCGGGGACCGTGACGAACTCGCCGCCGGTCGGGGCCGCGGCGTTGCCACCGCCCGAGGCCGGGATGGGCAGGACGCCGTAGTCGAAGCCGGCCTTCTGGGCGTTCGCGAGCTGCCAGGTGCCGTTCTCGGCGAAGGCGTACTCGCCGCTTGCGAACTCCTGCCAGCTGGTGGTCTGCGTGTTGTTGATGACCGAGTTGGGGGCGTAGCCCTTCTTCAGCCAGTCGTGCCACAGGGACAGGGCCGAGACGCCCTGCGCGGAGTCGAGTGCGGTCAGCTTCGCGCCCGAACCCCAGAACCACGGCAGGAACTGGAAGCTGCCCTCCTCCGTTCCGATCGCGGAGAAGGTGATGCCCTTCTTGCCGGCCTTCTTCACCTTCTCCAGCGCGGCCGTCAGCGACGCCCAGTCCTTGATGGAGGCGACGTCGACACCGGCCTTCTTCAGAACGTCCTTGTTGTAGTAGAGGGCGAGGGTGTTGGCGCCGATGGGCGTGCCGTAGGTCTTGCCGTCCGCCTGGCCGGCCGCCAGCAGATTGGGGTCCGCCTTCGAGGTGTCGACCTTGTTCTCGTCGGTGGTGGTGAGCACGCCCGCCTCGGCGAGCGTCGACACCACCGGGTTGTCGAGGATGAGGACGTCCGGCGCGTTGTCCTGCTGCGCCGCCAGCAGCGCCTTGTTCGTCAGGTCGCTGGTGTCGAAGGCCGTCCGCTTGATCTCGACCCCGGCCTTGCCGCCGCAGTCGTCCAGCAGCTTCGCCCAGTCCGAGTCCTTGGCGAACTGCGGGTACGGGTCCCAGATGGTGTAGGTGCCGCTGTCCTCGGCCGTCGCGGTGGTGGTGCCGTCCCCGGAGGAGCACGCGGTGGCGCCGGCCGTCAGGGCGAGGACGGTCAGGGCGGTGGCGGTGAGACGGCGTCTGGCGGGTCTGGTCATGGGTGTTCCTTCGGGTAGAGCGACCTCGTTGTGGACGTGGGCATGCCAAGCAGGCCCGTCCCCGGAGCGAGGTCCGGGGCGAGGGTGCCCGCGGGCGGCGGCCGGTCAGGCGGTCGGGTCGGAAGCGGGGCTCGGGGGCGCGACCGGGCCGGCGGGTCCGGTGCTGGCGCGCAGTGAGATCGGCGGGGCGAGCAGGTGGTGGCGCGGCGGCACGTCGGGGTGGTCGAGCCGCTCGACGAGCAGTTCCACGGCCAGGCGGCCCATCTGCGCCGCGGGTACGTCGGCCGCCGTGAGCTGCGGGGTCACCGTCTCGGCCCAGCGCGAGGCGACGACGCCGGTGACGGAGAAGTCGCGCGGCACATGGCGGCCCGCGTGGGCGAGGCCCCGGTAGAGGCCTCCGAGCGCGGCCTCGTTCAGGGTGACGAGGGCCGTGGTGGCGGGGTCGTCGTGCAGGATCCGCTCCAGGCAGGCCTGGCCGGAGGGCGCGTCGTCCCCGCAGGTGTACGTGCGGACGGTGAGTCCGCGTTCCGCGGCGGCCTTGGTGAAGCCGTCGAGTCCCCGGTGGGCGGACTCGTACCCGGCGCGCAGCAGCCGCTCGGGCCGGTTGACGAACGCGATCCGGCGGTGGCCCAGGTCGGCGAGGTGGTGGACGCAGGCCGCTGCCAGTGCGGTGTGGTCGAGGCCGACCCACCAGTCACCCTCCGGCCGCGCCGTGCGGCCGATGCAGACGGCGGGGAAGTCCTCGGCCAGGAGGTGGTCGACGCGGTCGTCCTGGAGCCTGATCTCCATGAGGATGGCGCCGTCGACGCGCCGCTCGCCCAGCAGCCGCTGGAACGAGCGGTCACTGTCCACGCCGCTCGGCGAGAGCAGCACGTCGTAGTCGTAGGTGGTCGCGGCCTCCACCACGCTGCCGATGAAGTCCAGCTGCATCCCGGTGTAGTGGTCGCCGGCCGGCGGGAAGACCAGGCCGATGGTGTTGGTCCGGCCGTTGGCCAGCGCGCGTGCGCTCGCGTTGGGCCGGTAGCCCAGGTCGTCGATGACCCGCTGGATCTTCTCCCGGGTCTCGTCCGACACCGGACGCTTGCCGCTCAGCGCGTACGACACGGTGCTCCGCGAGACACCGGCCCGCCGGGCGATCTCACCGATGTTCACGGGGACTCCTTCAGGGGCTGGTCCGGCATCGTCGAACCGGTTCGCGTGAAGGGAAGGTAGGAGCTGACCGCGCGCCTGTCAATGCCCCGCGCACCCGTCCCGCGGCATCCTGCGAGAACACTGCGCACTCGGCACAGACTTCGCGTACGGAGTATTGCTGGCCCGTACCGCCGGTGCTAGCTTCCGTCGAACCGGTTCGACCCCTCAGGTCTCATCCCCCACGCCCCCATCACAGTCACGCCCGTCTCGGCCGCGCCCTGGCGGCGGTGCTCACCCGGGCCTCTCACGCACGACTCGGAGACTTCAGTGCGACGCAGAAGAAGAACCACAGGAGCAGGAGCCGCGGTGCTGGCCGTGGCGGTCCTCGCCACCATGCTGGCCACCACCTCTGCCGGCACGGCCGGCGCGGCGGAGCCGGAGCGGCTCGTCGTGGACCTCGGCACCGACACCGGTCCCTTCCACGGAGGGGCGTCGGGTTCGCTGTACGGCGTCTACGGCGACGGCGTGCCCACCCGCAACCTCCTGGAGGGCATGCACGTCCGTACGGTCTCGACGAAGGCACAGGACGGGCCCCAGCATCCCGGAGCGGACGCGCTGGAGATCCTGCCGCCGTTCGTGGACTCCGGTGGCAAGGACGTCTACATCTACATGACCGACATCTACCGCGGCTTCCCCTACCAGTGGCCGGGCGCGGACGGTCCGGCCCGGCTCGCCGACTTCAAGGAGAGGATCAGGAAGCAGGTCCGGCAGGTCCTGACCATGGGCGAGTACAAGGACAACGTCGTCTACGTGCCCTTCAACGAGCCCGAAGGGAACATGTTCGGCACCGGTGAGTGGAGCTACGACAGGGTCTCGTGGCTGAAGGACCCGCAGCGCTACTTCGCCGCGTGGAAGGACGTCTACCGGCTCATCAAGAGCCTCGACCCCGACGCCCGCATCGCCGGCCCCAACACCAGCGTCCTCTACGACCAGGTCAAGGGCTTCCTGCAGTACGCCAAGGCCAACGACGTGGTGCCGGACGTGATGACCTGGCACGAGCTGTCGTCGCCCGCGGCGGTCCGCACGAACGTGGCGAGGTACCGGCAGATGGAGAAGGACGTCGGCGTCGGTCCGCTGCCGGTCAACGTCAACGAGTACGGCCACAACTACCACCTGTCCGTGCCCGGCCAGGTGATCCAGTGGGTCTCCGCCATCGAGGAGTCCAAGATCGACGCCGATCTGGCGTACTGGAACATCGACGGCAACCTCAACGACTCGGCCGTGGAGGCCAACAAGGGCAACGGACAGTGGTGGCTGTTCAACGCCTACGGCCAGCTGACCGGCCACACCGTCGAGGTGACCGCGCCGCACCCCAACCAGCAGTACACCCTGCAGGGCGTGGCCACGCTCGACGAGGACAAGAAGCAGTCCCGGGCGATCTTCGGCGGCAAGAGCGGCGACGCGGACATCGTCTTCGAGAACATCGACCCCGCCCTGTTCGGCACGACCGTGCGCGCGATCGTGCAGGAGATCCCCTGGACCGGGCAGGTCGGCGACTCCGCCCAGCCGCTGCGGCTGTCCGACCGGGAGCTGACGGTCGGCGCCGACGGCTCGGTCACGCTCCCCATGGCCGGCATGAACGAGATGTCGGCCTACCAGGTCATCCTCTCCCCCGGCGGCAACGGCGGGACACCGGCCGAACCGTCCGTCGGCTGGCGCAGGACGTACGAGGCGGAGAACGCCACGTACACCGGCCGCGGCTACTCGAAGAACGGGCCCGAGGGTTCACCGAGGGACGTCGGCAAGTTCGCCACCTCCGGCGCCTACAACGTCGGCGGCCTGCGCACCGGCTCCGACGGTGTGCTGGCCTTCGACGTCGAGGTCCCGCAGGACGGCACCTACGACCTCAGCGTCTTCGCCAACTCCTACAACCTGTACGACCTGGTGAAGGAACAGGGACCCACCAACGTCTTCCTGCGCGTCGACGGCAAGGACCCGCAGGAACTGCGACTGCCCCTCGGCTACAAGTGGGTGGTCTGGGGCCACACCGACACCACGGTGCGGCTGACCGCCGGCAAGCACCGCATCACGCTCGCCGCACAGGACCCCGACCTCGGCGTCACCAAGGGCGACGCCATCGTCGACAAGATCGACCTGGCCCTGCGCGACGAGCACGTGACCGCGCCCGCGATCTACGAGGCCGAGTACGCGACCCTCTCCGGAGCGCGGCCCGACTACGCACGCCCCGGCGCCTCGGGGCCCGGAACGGTACCGCTGGCCAAGGGCGACTCGGCGACCTTCTGGGTGCACTCCCCCACCGACGGTGAATCGACCGTGTACGTCGACCACCTGGGCGGCGGCCGGGCGGTCCTCTCCCTCAACGGCGAGAAGCTCGACCTGCCCAAGGCGGGCGGCGCCCGGAAGGGCACGGACGCGTTCCGGCTGTTCCTGTCCGGCGGCATCAACAAGATCACCGTCACGGGCACGTCACGCGAGCTGCTCCTCGACCGCCTGCGCGTCACGCCGTCCGGCGGCGCCCTGGTGCCGAGGGTGTACCAGGCGGAGTCCGGCACGGTCAGTGGCGCCGCCAAGGTGACCGAGGCCTACGGCTTCGCCTCCGGCGGCAAGGCCGTCACCGGCATCGGCGACGGAAAGGCCAACGCCCTCACCCTCGACGTCGTCGCCGAGCACGCCGGCCGCCACGCGCTGACGATCCGTTACTCCAACGCCGAACAGGCCCCGGCCACCCACTACAACCCCGACCCGATCGCCCGCCACGCGGACCTCTCGGTCAACGGCGGACCGGCCCGGCGCATCCTGTTCCCGACGACCTTCCACTTCGACAACTTCTGGGACCTGACCGTCCCGGTCACCCTGAAGAAGGGCACCAACCGGCTCACGTTCACGGCGGAGGAACTGCCCGACTTCGACGGCGACACGTTCAACGAGTACGACCAGCGCTCGCCGTACGCACCGGTCATCGACCGGGTCGCGGTCACACCGCTCACGCGGAGGTGACCCGCGGCTGACCACCGCGCCGTGCCCTGACGGAGGCCGCGGTGCCGCACGGCGGAGTTCGTCGCCGTACGGCACCGCGGCGCACGAGGACTTCCGCACGAGGACTTCTGGTGGGGCGCGCCTCACGCCACGTCGTCGGCGCGCAGGACCAGGTCGAGCAACCCCGGGAAGCGCGCGTCGAACTCCTCGCGGCGCAGTCGGTTGACCCGCTTCGGCCCCTCGTCCCGCTGCTCGACCAGGCCGGCGCCCCGCAGGACGGAGAAGTGATGACTGAGCGCGGCCTTGCCGACCGGCACGTCGAAACTGCCGCAACTGCGCGTCCACACCGGGGAACCCGCCAGCTCGCGGACCAACTGGATGCGCACCGGATCGGCGAGCGCGGACAGCGCGGTGAGGACGGAGACGTCCTCGGGATCCGTGTGCACCGGTGCGGCGCGGTGACTGCCGCCCGTGGTCTGGTTCGCCATGCCCCTCTCCCTGCCCCGCGACCTCGTCGGCACCCCGTCGAGCGTCCGGGCCACTTGCCGAGTGTTCGATGAATATCTTACAGTCCGGGTGTTCGCTTTCCATTGAACACTCAGTCGAGGGGTGCGTTCCGATGATGCGTGCGGTGGAGTTCGAGGAGTACGGCGATCCCGAGGTGCTGAAGGTCGTCGAGGCCGAGGTCCCCGAGCCCGGCCCGGGCCGGGTGGCCGTCGACGTCGCCTACGCCGGCGTGAATTTCGCGGACCTCAAGGCCCGTGCCGAGGGCTACCGCGTGCCGTCGCTGCCCTACCGCCCGGGCCTGGAGGTCTCCGGCCGGGTCCGGACCGTGGGTGCCGGCGTCGAGGGGCTGCGCCCCGGGCAGGAGGTCGCCGCCCTCGTCGACAGCGGCGCCTACGCGGAGGTGGTCGTCGCCGACGCCGCCACCGTCTTCCCGCTCCCCGAGGGCCTGGACCTGCGGACGGCGGCCACCCTCCCCACCGTGGTACCGACGGCGCATGCCCTGCTGCACGAGGTGGGCCGGCTGAGCGCCGGGGAGAGCGTGCTGGTGCACGGCGCCGCCGGAGGCATCGGCACGGTGGCCGGGCAGTTGGCCCGGGCGGCGGGCGCCGGCGCGGTCTACGGCGTGGTCTCCTCCCCGGCGAAGGCCGGGCACGCCCTGGAGCACGGCTACGACGAGGTGTTCACCACCGGCACCTTCGCCGACGACGTCCGTCGCGCCACCGGCGGCAGGGGCGTCGACCTGGTCCTCGACCCGATCGGCGGCGAGACACTGCGCCAGGACCTCGACGTCCTGGCGGTGTTCGGACGCCTGGTGTCCTTCGGCAACGCGAGCGGCGCGGAGCCGTGGCGCGTCGGGCAGCCCGAGCTGTACCCGCAGGGCCGGTCCGTCGCGGGCTTCTCCATCCTGGCTCTCGCGCAGACCGCGCCGCAGGCGCTGCGCGCGCTGGCCGAGCGGGCGTTCCGCACGGTCACCGACGGCCTGGTGCGCCTTCCGATCACGGCGGAGTTCGCGCTGTCGGAGGCGGCCGAGGCCCATCGGCTGATGGGCGGGCGCACGTCGACGGGCAAGCTGCTGCTGCGGATCACCGACTGACGGGCTCCGAGGACCGGCCCGGGCGGCGCCGACGGGAGCATGCCCGCGGGTGAGGACGCAGCCCGGCCGTCAGATCAGGCCGCGTGGCGGGCGGCTGCCCGGACGAGGTGGTCGACGTCCTGCTCCGTGGTCGCGAAGGAGGTCACGAAGCGGACCACGCCGGGCTCCCAGCGGTCGTGGTAGAAGGCGAAGCCCTCCGCCAGGAGTCCCTCGGTGATCCGCTGAGGCAGACGGCAGAAGACGATGTTGGCGTCGGCGGCGCCGAGCATTTCCACCCCGGACACTGCCTTGAGGCCCTCCTGGAGGCGTGCGGCCATGGCGCCCGCGTGCGCCGCGTTGCGCAGCCACAGGCCGTCGCGGAGGTAGGCGTCCAGCTGGGCGGCCTGGAAGCGCATCTTGGAGGTGAGCTGGCCGGCCCGCTTGGCACGGAAGGCGAGTTCCGGCGTGAGCGAGCGGTCGAAGACGACGATCGCCTCGGCGGTCATCGTGCCGTTCTTGGTGGCACCGAAGGACAGCAGGTCGACCCCGGCCCGCCAGGTCAGCTCGGCCGGGGTGCAGCCGAGGGCGGTGACGGCACCGGCGAACCGCGCGCCGTCCATGTGCAGGCGCAGACCGGCTTCCCGGGCGATGGACCCGAGGGTGCGGATCTCGTCGAGGGTGTGGACGGCTCCGGTCTCGGTGGCCTGGGTGACGCTCACCACCGAGGGCTCCACGCTGTGCACGTCGCCGGCCTTGTGCCGGGCGGCGGTCCGCAGCTCGTCCGGGTCGATCTTGGCGTCGGCGCCGCCGAGCGGGACCAGCTTGGCGCCCGCCGTGTAGAACTCGGGCGCTCCGCACTCGTCGTTGTTGATGTGACTCTCGCGGTGGCACAGCACGCTGCCCCAGGGCGGGGTGAGCGCGGCCAGGCTCAGGGCGTTCGCGGCGGTTCCCGTGGAGACCAGCACGACGTCGACGTCACGCTCGAATATCTCGCCCAGTGCCCGCCGGACCGTGGCGGTGCCGTCGTCCGCCCCGTAGGGCAGGGCCGGGCCGGTGCTCACCGCGGCCATCGCCTCGACGATCTCCGGTGAGGTGCCGGCGGCGTTGTCGCTGCTGAAGATGCGGGCCGTGGGAGTGGTCGCGGTCTCGGTGGCGTGGGTGATGCTCATGGCGGAGGTCCTCGGGGTCGGTTTTCTCGTTCGGGGGTTTCCGGTGGGCGCCGTCGCGCCGCCGGGGGGTGTTCGGCACCGGGGCGCAGAGGTGCGCCGAGCGCTCGTCGCGGAGGATCACTCGTCGCGGAGGATCAGTCGTTCTCGCGCTCCGGCGGGAGGGGCCGCCGTGCCGGGTCCGCGGCCGCGATGAGCTGGCGCAGCGCGCCGTAGTAGACCTCGTGGTCGGTCACCGCGGGCACGATCGCGGCGAGGTTGCCGCTCAGCACCGGGAACTCCTCCGGGTCGAGGGCGGCCAGGGCGGTGCGGGTGGCCGCCTGCGCGGCCTTGGCGTCGCCGTGGTCGACGAAGCCCGCGCTGCCGAGGGTGAGCAGATACATGCGCCGGTAGGCGGTGATCGCCTCCTCGGGGCTCATGCCGGCGGCGAGGCTGTCGGCGAGCTGCGGCTCGACGAGGCGGGCCAGCAGGTGAGGACCGAGCCAGGGCCGCGTCCCCCGCAGGGCGAGCAGCCCCGGGCGTTCCGCCAGCAGCCGGTAGAGCGCGGTGAACCTGACCTCGGTGGTGGTGGCCCAGTCGGCGTCCGGCCGGGGCTCGGGCAGCCGGGCGGCCAGGTGGTCCAGGCACAGGTCCAGCAGTCCGGCGAGATCGACGCACCGGCGCTGGAGCGAGGCGAGGGAGATCTCCAGCCGCGCCGCCAGCGCCCGGAACGTCAGGGCCTCGGGACCGCCCTCGTCGACGAGGAGCAGGGCGGTCTCCGCGATGCGGTCCGGCGTCGCGCGATCCAGCGAGGGTGAGTGACGAGGCATGCGAGTCATCGTACGGTACGACGTATCGCTCGTCACTGTCGCCAGTCCCGAGGTCGCCTCGCCATCTTTCCGCCGGACTGATGACACTGACGGCCGGGACATCCCGCGACCTGTACAACGGACGCAGAGATCACCACTCGTCCGGGAGTCCCCATGGCCCGTATCCGCCGCACCCGATCCGCCGACGCCCTGGACGCCATCGAGCCCCCGGACACCGTCCAGATGCTCGTCGGCGTGGTGTCGGTGACGGTGCTGGTGGAGTTCCTCGGCCTGGTCTCCGGATCCGAGGTGTGGCTCCTCGGACTGCTGGTCTTCCTGCCGGGCACGGCGTCGGCGCTGTGCACGGTCCGGCAGACGGCCTTCGTCGCCGTGTGGACCACGCTCGTCGTCACCTTCACCGTGCTGGTGCGGGACACCGACGTGGGCCGGTGGCTCGACCGGGCCCTGCTGGTGCTGCTCACCCTCGCCCTGGGCGCGACCTCCGTCTACGCCTGCCGCCGGCGTCTCGGACGCGAGCACGAGATGCTCCGTCTGCGCTCCACCGCCGCGGCCATGCAGCGGCACATCCTGCACCCACTCCCCGTCCTGACCGACGACGTCCTCGTCAACGGCGTCTACGAGCCCCTGCAGGAGGACCGTCTCGTCGGCGGCGACATCTACGACGTGGTGGACTCGCCGTGGGGCAGCCGCGTGCTGATCGGGGACGTGCAGGGCAAGGGCCTGGCGGCCGTCGGCGCCGCGTTCGCCGTCATCGGGGCCTTCCGTGAGGCGGCGTACCGCGAGCCCACGCTCACGGCGCTGGTCGACGCCCTCGACGCCGCCGTGGTGCGCCACAACTCCCATGCCGAGCAGGCCGGTGACGACGAGCGCTTCGTGACCGCGCTCGTCGTCGGTGTCGATGCCGGCCCGGAGGCGCAGATCGTCAACTGCGGGCACGTCCCGCCCCGGCTGGTGCGGGACGGCGTCGTCTCCACGCCCCGGCTGGACTCCGGCGTCCCGCTCGGTCTCGCGGAGCTGGCGGACGCGCCCACGACGGTCAACTGGTGCGCGTTCCCGGAGGGTTCGACGCTGCTGCTGACCACCGACGGGCTCGACGAGACCCGGTCCGCCGACGGCACGTTCTACCCGGTCGAGGAACGGCTCACCGGGCACCTGGGCCTCTCCCCCGCCGAACTGCCCCGGGCCCTGTACGAAGACGCCCGCGCCTTCGCCGACGACCACGGGCACGACGACGTCGCCGTCCTGACCGTCCGCCGCTCTCCCCACCGCTGACCGGCGGTCGCCCCATCAGCCCTCAGGCTCCGTGCCGATGAGGACGAACGCCATGGTCGTCGGACGGCCGCTGTCGTTGCGCCAGGCGTGCCGGGTGCCGTTCTGGATCACGATGTCCCCGGCGGAGAGCCGGGTGCGGTGGCCGTCGTCGAGTTCGAGGAGGATCTCGCCCTCCAGCACGATGCCGTAGTCCACGGTCGGTGTGGCGTGCATGCCGTCGGGCCCGATGAGTTCGGCGAGCCCGGGCGAGTCGGCGCGCTGCTCCCGGTCGAAGGCGACGGGGTCGAACGACGGGTCGGCCAGCGCGCCGTCCGGCGGGAAGGTCAGGACGATGAAGCGCGTGCCGCCCGGCGCCGGGAGCAGGGTGGTGACCTTCGGGGTGGGGTCCTCCCCGGCCCGGTTGGGAGGGTCCCCGGGGTCGGTGGCCCACGGCAGGCGGGACACCCAGCCGGGCAGGCTGGTGAACTCCCGGCTCCGCGGGATCGGGCCGTCGCTGACGACGACCGACCGGCCGTCCCCGTCATGGCCGGTGACGACCCTGCGCACGGCTCTCCCCTCCCCACGCACACGCCCGTCCTCTTCAGGCGTACGTCCGTCCTCTCCAGGCATACGCCCGTCCCCTCTACGCATACGTCCCTCCTCGCTCGGGCCCGCCGGACTCGCCCGACTGATCGGTCTCGCCCCACCCATCGGTCTCGGCGGACTCGGCGGACTCGGCCCGCACCGTCAGCGCGTTCTGCCAGGCGTCGACGACGTCCGCCACCGTCGGGGCGGGTGCGCGCAGCAGCGCGGTCGCCACCTCGCGGACGAACGACCGCTGCCGTTCGTCCGTGAGGTACTCCACCGGGGACTTGCCGTCGACGCGCGCGAGCAGCAGGGCCGGCAGCAGTGACGCGGCTCGCGCTTCGAGGTCCGGCCGCGGTTCCCAGTCGACGTACCGGACGTACTCCTCGGCGAGCACGCGGGCCGACCGCAGGAGTTCGGCGCGGCGCCCTGCCACCACCAGGCTCTTCAGGAGCAGGTGGTTGGCGCAGAAGGCCAGGTCGAAGGCCGGGTCCCCGTACCAGGCGCACTCGGCGTCCAGCAGTACCGGCGCGACCGGGCCGACGAGGATGTTCTTGGGGCTGACATCGCCGTGCACCAGGGTCAGACGGGTCCCGGCCGTGCGCTCGGCGAGGTCCTGGAGCACGGGGCCGAGGGCGGGGTGCGCGGCGGCCGTCGCCAGCAGGTAGGGCTCGATGCGCAGCGCGTGGAAGTTGTCGTCGGTGGCGAACCGGGCGGCGAGGGCGGCGTCGCCCGCACCGGCCGCGTGCAGGCTGCCGAGCAGTACCCCGACGGCCGCAGCGGTCGCGACCCGCACCTCGCCGTACAGGAGCTGCGCCTTCCACACCGGGTACCGCTCGGGGCGCAGGTACGCCATGGCGAAGAGGCCGGCCTCGGGGTCGTGGGCCAGCAGTTGCGGCACGCTGTCCGGGCGGTGCCGGGAGGCGAACCGCATCCAGGCCCACTCGTAGGCGTTGCGCGACACCGGCGCCTGCCAGTCGGCCGCGACCTTCAGCCGGGCCAGGGCGCGCTTGACGCAGAGGGAGCGGCCCGGGAGGTCCACCCGCCACAGGTCGGACGAGACGCCGCCGGTCAGCGGCGTCCAGTGTGCGGCCTCGCCCGGCTCGGCGAGCCGGTGGGCGGTGAGGAACGCGGTGAGGGCGGTGTCGGGCGCGGATCCTGCGGCCGTCCGCGCGGCAGCGGAGCTCATCGCGTCTCCCCCGGCCCGGCGGGCAGGCCACGCGGGCTGTTGCGGGCGTGCGCCGGCGCCTCGCCCGCGAGGATCCGCACGACCTCCTCGGCGGCGCGGCGGCGCAGTTCCGTGACCGACGCGTCGGAGGAGAAGGCGACGTGCGGGGTGAGCAGGGCACCCGGCTGGTCAAGGAGCGCGGCGGGGACGTGCGGTTCGGTCTCCAGGACGTCGAAGGCGGCGCCGGCCAGCTGCCCGCTGTCCAGCGCCTTGACGACCGCGTCGGTGTCGACGAGGCCGCCGCGGCTGACGTTGACGAGCAGGCCGCCGGGCTTCATCAGGGCCAGTTCGCCCGCTCCGACGAGGTGGTGGGTGGCGGGGGTGAGCGGCGCGTGGAGGATCACCACGTCGCTGCGGCGCAGCAGTTCCTCCAGGCCCACCGCCGCGACTCCGGGGACGTCCGCCGGCGGATGCGGGTCGTGGGCCAGGATCCGGCAGCCGAACGCGCCGAGCTTGGCCGCGGTGGCGCGTCCGATCCTGCCGAATCCGACGATGCCGCACGTCAGCGTCGACAGCCGGCGCAGCCGGGCGCTCGCGGGGTCCCAGCGGCCCGCCCGGACCTCGCGGTCGAAGAACGCCAGGCCGCGCGTCCACGCCAGCACCATGCCGACGGCGTGGTCGGAGACCTCCTCGACGCAGTAGTCCGGCACGTTGGTGACCCATACGCCCCGCTCGGTGGCGGCCTCCACGGCGATGTTGTCGAGCCCCACCCCCAGCCTGGCGACGATGCGCAGGTCCGGCGAAGCGCCGATCGCGGCGGCGGTCACGGGCGCCCAGCAGGTGAGGATCCCGGCTGGCCGGTGTCCGGCGACCAGTTCCTCGATCGTCCCGGCGGACGCGGGCTCGGCGGGGCCGGTGACCAGGGTGTGGCCCGCCTGCTCCACGACCGACCGCTCGACGCTGTCGTCGGGCCAGGCGTAATCGGTGAGCAGCACGGTGCCGGGGCGGCTCGGTGGTGTCATGGCAGGTCGTCCTCGCAGATTCGTGCGGCCGCGGCGGGCGGCGGGTGGCCGACGGCATGTCCGAAGGCCTGCATCCGCCAGGGGCGGGAGGGAGAGGGGTCGTCGGGCTGGGTGGACTGCCGGCGCTCGCCGACTTGTGGTCGGATCGGGCGCCGCGGGGCCCCTGGGACGGATCGCGCGATGTCGGGGCATGTCGAATTCACTCTGTCACAGCCACGTGATGCTAACGATAGCACTGGCGGACTTCGAGGCGTCAAGAGCACGGTGTGCGACTGTTCGCGCTCCCCGCACCGTCACGAAAAACCCGGCGACCACGGAAAACGAGAACTCACCGAAGAAATCCGGCGTTCACATCTTGACGCGCCGGGGACTTCCCCTCATGGTTTCTGCCAACGCCGACCGTGTGGCCCGAGAAGGAGCCCACGGGGTCCGGCTGTCGAAGACGCCACAGCCACGGACGTCCACGACGGGCGATATACGGCTGCATTCCGCGTGCGGTTTCCGATCGCGCGGCAGACCGTCGCCCCCTTCCGCCGGTCGGCGCCGACTCGTCTGCCCCGACTCGATCGAGTCCGTGTTCTGCTCACCCCTTCTCGCCGTCGCTCGTACGCCCTCGTACCGGCGAGGCATCCGCCGCGGTCCGCCGCGGCCCATTCCTCCTCAGGAGCCGCCATGACTCACGCAGCGCAAGTCGACACCGGTGCGGTGCCCGCCGACGGGACGCGGGAAAGCAGCAGCCCTGCCCTTTCCCGCGCCATGGTCGGGACGGGCTTCGCACTGATCGTCCTCTCCTACATGGTCAACGCGATGGACCGCCAGGTCTTCCCCCCGCTGCTGCCCGACATCCGTGCCGAGTACGGGTTCTCGCTGGAGCAGGGCGGCCTGCTGGCGACGAACTTCACCCTCGGCATGGCCCTGGCCGGCCTGCCCGCGGGCTACCTCCTGGACCGCTTCCGCCGCAAGACGGTGCTCCTGGCCAGCATCGTGCTCTACTCCCTGGGCACGATGGCCACGCCCCTGGCGGTCGGTTTCGCCGACATGACCCTGTACCGGGTCGTCTCCGGCTTCGGCGAGGGCATGCAGTCCGCGGCCATCTTCGCGGCGATGGGCGCCTACTTCGCCCACCGGCGCGGCCTCGCGTTCGGCGTCATCGGCCTCGGCTACTCCGTCGGCGTGTTCATCGCCCCGCTGATCGGCGTCCACCTCATGACCCTGCACGGCACCTGGCACTCGCCGTTCTACCTGTTCGGCACGGCCGGACTGCTGATCGCCGCCGCGTCCCTGTTCCTGGTCAGGACCGGTCTGACCGAGCGCTCCGTGGAGAAAGCCGTCGCCACCGAGACCCACGAGTCCATGCCGGCCTCCGCCTACAACCGCAACTCCCTCGCGCTGGCCGTCCACGCGGTGGTGAGCGGCGTGGCCATCTACGGGTTCCTGGGCCTCTACCCGACGTATCTCATCTCCTCGCTGCACTACTCCGCCGAGCAGGCGGCGCTGGCCATGAGCTTCCTGGGCTTCGGCGGCATGCTGGCGGTCCTGGGCGGCTGGCTCGGCGACCGCGTGGACCAGCGCTCCCTGCTGATCGCCAGCCTGCTGGCCGTCTCCGTCATCAGCGTGTGCGTCTACGAGACGCGCGCGGGGGTCGGCGTGCAGTGCGTGTTCGCCTTCCTCATGGGCGCCTTCGGGCTCGGCTTCGTCTATCCGAACACCAACAGCGCGATGCAGCGGGCCGTCCGCCCTTCGCAGATCGGCCGCGCCTCCGGCCTCTTCGTCACCAGCTACTACGGACCGGCGGCCTTCTCCGGTCTGCTCTTCGCCGCCCTGGTGGACTCCTTCGGATGGAGCCGGGCCGGACTGCTGCAGGTCACGCTCCTGCCGCTGGTGGGGGTGGTCGCCCTGCTCTTCATCCGTCCCGCCGGGTTCAACAACGCGGTCCGCTAGCGGACCCGCCACCGGCACACCGAAGGGCCTGCCCACCGCCGAGCGGTGGGCAGGCCCTCGTATGTGGTCACCGGGCCGGCGTCAACGGCTCTCGGCCACGACCGGGTTGCGCAGCACGCCGATGCCCTCGATCTCGACCTCCACCACGTCTCCGGGGCGGATCGGCCCGACTCCGGACGGGGTGCCGGTCATGATCACGTCTCCGGGCAGCAGCGTCAGATGCCGGCTGAGGTAGCCGATGATGCCGGGAACCGTGAGCAGCAGGTCGGCCGTGCTCGCCGACTGCACGACGGTGCCGTTCAGCCGGGTCGTCAACGCCAGGTCCGAGGGGTCGAGCCCGGTCGCGAGGACGGGCCCGAGGGGCGCGAAGGTGTCCTGGCCCTTTCCGATCAGCAGCGTCCCGAACGCGCTCTCCTTGCGCTGGACGACGCGATCGCTGACGTCGTTGCCGCAGGTGTATCCGAGAACGTACTCATGGGCCTCGGACGGCTTCACATGGCGGGCTTCCTTTCCGATGACGACGACCAACTCGCCCTCGAAATGCACGATCTCGCCGTCCGCCGGATAGACGATCGCGTCTCCCGGCCCCACCACCGCCGTGCTCGGTTTCATGAAGCACACGGGAACGTCCGGAATCTCACGGTCGGTCTCGTCGACGTGTGAGGCGTAGTTGTAGGCGAATCCGAAGATCCGGGGTTTCTCGACCGGCGACAGAAGGACGACGTCGCCGACTTCGTCGATGTGCCCCGTGGGGGACAACCCGGTGAAGGGATCACCCTCGAATCTGGCGATTCTCGCGTCACCGTATTCGAGTTCCCCATAGTGACGCACGCCGCCGACGGCATACCTGACGATCCGCACGGAAACCTCCTGCAACTAGGCGGCCGGGAGCGGCTGCACGGCCCCTCCAGCAGTGCTAACGTTAGCACAGACGCGATGATCAATCGCGTTTCGCTCCATCCGCGACCACAGAGCGCAACGAGAGTGCTATCGTTGGCACACGGACAGTGACGGCACGGGACCAGGCAGCCGAGGGGGCCCTTCACGTGATCACGACCAGGGACATCGCCGAGCGCATCGGGGTCTCCGTGTCGACGGTGGGACGGGCGCTCGCCGACGATCCCCGCATCAGCGAGGAGACCAAGGGCCGGGTGCGGCAGGCCGCGTCGGAGCTGGGCTACGTCGGCAATCGCGCGGCGCGGATGATGCGCGGGGCGTCCAGCAACGTGGTCGCGCTGGTGATCCCGGACATCCGCAACAGCTTCTACTCGACCATCGCGCACGAGCTGTCCAAGAACATGGAGGCCGAGGGCTTCCAGCTGATGCTCTCGGAGACCGATGACGACCGGCTGGCGGAGCTGCGCCACCTGCGGGAGCTGTCCGCGAACCGCGTGGCCGGCGTCATCATCGTGCCCACCGCGCGCCCGCACAGCGAGTCGGTCAAACTGCTGCGCGCCGTGCCGCACCTGCAGCTGCTGCGCAAGCACCCCTCGCTCGGCTCCCAGTGGTTCGGGGTGGACGACCACGAGGCGCTGCGCCGGGCGACGGCCCATCTGGTCGCGCAGGGCCACACCCGCATCGCCTACCTCGGCGGCCCCGAGGAACTGCCCACGGGCGCGGAGCGCCTGCGCGGTTTCCGCAGCGCGCTGCGCGAAGGCGGCCTGCCGGACGACGCCGGGCGCACGGAACTGGGGCCGCCGTCGTCGATCCAGTACGGCCGCGAGGCGGTGCGCAGGCTGCTGGACTCACCGGACGCGCCGTCCGCGCTCGTGTCGGGGTCGATCCAGCTCACCCTCGGCATCCTGGAGGAACTGTCCCGGCAGGGCGTGAAGGTGCCCCGGGAACTGTCGGTGGTCGGCTTCGGGGACGAGCCCGGTTTCTCCTGGTGGGGCCCCGGCCTCACCACGGTCGGCCTGCCGATCCAGGAGATGGCGACCGGCTGCGCCCTGTGGCTGCTGCGCCGCCTGAAGACCAAGCCGAGCAACGACGGCCCGTACACGTCGGTCTCCCCCGGCTCACTGATCCTGCGCGGCAGCACGGCACCGCCCGGCGACAGGGGCCCGTCCAAGTCCGCGTGAGCCGCGGGGAATTCGGCCGGTCGCGGGAGTGGACCGGCGAGGGGCCGCCCGGCCTCTGTCCGGACAGCCCCTCGGCGGGAACCGCGTCAGCCTGCTAGGCGTTGTTGTTGATCCACGGCGCCTCGCTGATGTCGCTGGGAGTGCAGGAGGTGTTCACAAGGTCGCGACGGCAGGTCTGGAAGCGCACCCTGCTGCCCTTGCCTTCGAAGTAGTTGGTGCTGGAGGACTCGTAGTAGTCCTTGTTGCACGCACCCCAGTTGGGGGCGCCCAGGTTGTTGTTGCACCAGCCGTATCGGTACGGCTGCCAGACGGCGTTCTTGCCCTTGAGCCAGTTCTCCCAGTAGATGAAGGTCTGGTTCCCGTCTCCGAGGGAGTCCTGGATGCTCCACTTGTCGCCGTACCTGGTGAAGCAGCCCTTGGCCGTCCTGTCGTACGAGAGCGATTTGGGGTTCCAGACGAAGACTTCCGAGCAGGACTCACCCGCCGACTCATAGGTGAGCGTGGACATCTCGTCCTCGAAGGGTTTCTCGAAGTCCACAGCGAGGGCCTGGCCCTGCCCCGCTATGAGAACGGTGAAGATGACTGCGATCGCTGCGACTACGGAACGGATGCGCATCTGTCTCCTCGGAGATCACGCGGACGAATGGAGAAGCTGCCGACTGCCGGGGAAAACCGCGGCGCGCCCGGCGACGCCGTACCAGGCCGATGACTCCACCTTGGTTTCGGCTTGGTTCCCTGTGGGGCCGAGCTTGCCGACATCGTCCGCACCGGAGCAACAGTCTGATGTGTCCCGGACAATCGCGGCCTGTCCGGCCTGGTCAGCGGCTTGTCCCGGACACCGTCCGGCTCTCCGGCGTGACACCCAGGGCTTCCTGCACCGGTTCTGACAACTGACGTCCCTAGGCTCGGCGCCCCGGGCGACTTCGCGCCGACGCGGCCGTGTCAGAACTCCCCGCCGCGCAGCCGCCGCATGACGGTCGCGGTCCGCGCGAGTTCGTCGAGTATGCGCTCGGCCGCCCGCTCGTGGATCTTGCCGGGGCGGAAAGCGCCGTCCTCGACGCGTTCGTCGACGAACGGGATGCTCACGGTCGGACCGATCGGCAGCATCCGCAGGTTCGCCACGACCGACTTGCCCATCTGCACCGCCCGCGTGCCCGCCGAGACACCCCCGTAGCCGACGAACCCGGCCGACTTGTGCTGCCATTCCACGGCGAGGAAGTCCCACGCGTTCTTCAGGGGCGCGGGGAAACCGCCGTTGTACTCCGGGGTGACGAACACGAACGCGTCCGAGGCGTCGACGATCCGGCTCCAGGCCCGGGTGTGGCTCTTGGTGTAGCGCCGCTGCGCCGGCGGATGCGGCTCGTCGAAGAACGGCAGGGCGAGTTCACGCAGGTCGACCAGGCGTGCCGCGAACCGGCCGTTCTCCGTAACCCGGCCGGTGAACCAGTCCGCGACGGACCTGCCCACCCGCCCGGGACGCGTGCTGGCCACCACGGTGGTGAGGGCGATGGGCGCCGCGGAGGGCTCGGATGTCATGTCGGGCTCGCTTTCCTGCCGGCTGCGGTCGGGCCCGGCGGACCCACGCCTCCTGTGCTGTCCGTCCGTCCAGGAGCGCGGGCCCGCCGAAGGCTCCGCCGGAGCGCCACGGAGCGCACAACGGAGTGTGCGAACGATAGCACGCGACCGCGGGAGGACCCTGGAGACCAGAAACAAACACCTTGTGCGTGAGGTCCAGCCGCCCGCCACCCCTTGACACAACCGTCGATCCTTCGCACGATTGCGCTATCGATAGCACAACGAGCCGCAGCGGATGCGCTTCTCCCGTCCGCTCCCCTGTCCCGTACGCCCCCGGGTGCCGCCCCACCGGGCCCGCCCCACCGGGCTCGCGCCCGTCGCGCGGCGAGGACTCTCTTACGCCTCGGACTTCGAAAGGTTGCACCGCCATGACAGACGCGCGGATCGCCAGGCTCCACGGCCGCAGGGTGTGGGACTCCCGCGGGCGCCCCACCGTGGAGGTCGAGGCCCACCTCGCGGACGGCTCGGTCGGCAGGGCCATCGCACCGGCGGGGGCCTCGACCGGGCAGGGCGAAGCGCTCGACCTGCGCGACGGGGGCCGGCGCTTCGGCGGGCTGGACGTCCTGCGCGCCGTCGGCTCGGTCAACCAGGAGATCGCGCCCGCACTGCTGGACCGCGACGCGACCGATCAGGAAGCCGTCGACCGGCTGCTGGTGGACCTCGACGGCACCCCCGACCGCGGCCGTCTCGGCGGGAACGCGATCGTGGCCACGTCCATGGCGGTGCTGCACGCCGCCGCCGCCTCGGCGGGCGTACCCCTGTGGCAGCACCTCGCGGCGGGGCGCCCGGTCCGCATCCCCCTGCCGGAGATCCAGATCTTCGGCGGCGGCGCCCACGCGGACCGCCGCGTCGACGTCCAGGACTTCATGGTCGTCTGCCCCGCGGCGCGCAGCTTCGCCGAGGCCCTGGACTGGACGGCGGAGATCTACCGGGCGGCCGGCAGCCTGATGCGCCGGGCGGGCAAGGCCCAGGGCGTGGCCGACGAGGGCGGCTTCTGGCCCGCGTTCGACTCCAACGAAGAGGCCCTGGAGACGCTGACCCGCGCCATCGAGACCGCCGGTTTCGCGCCCTCGGCCCAGGTCGGCATCTCACTCGACGTCGCGGCCTCCCAGTTCGGCAGCGGCGGCAGGTACACCCTCGCGCTCGACGACCGCACGCTGGACACCGCGGAGCTGCTCGACCTGCTCGGCGGCTGGATCGAGCAGTACCCGATCCTGTCCGTCGAGGACCCGGTGGGCGAGGACGACACCGACGGCATGGTGGAGTTCACCCGGCGCCACGGCCACCGCTGCCAGGTGATCGGTGACGACTACCTGGTCACCGACGCCAAGCGGGTGGAGGCCGCGGCCACCGGCGGCGCGGTGAACGCCGTCCTCGTCAAGCCGAACCAGGCCGGCACGGTCACCGAGGCCCACCAGGCCCTGTGCGCCGGGCAGGACGCCGGCTTCGGCACGATCGTCTCGGCCCGGTCCGGGGAGACGGAGGACGTCACCATCGCCCACCTGAGCGTGGGATGGGACGCGGGCCAGCTGAAGGTGGGCTCGTTCACGCGGTCCGAGCGCATGGCCAAGTGGAACGAGGTCCTGCGCATCGAGGAGTCCCTCGGAGATTCCGCGGAATTCAGCGGCTGGTCGGTCTTTCCGTTCGCCGGTTCCGCGCCTTCCACGACCAGGTCGTAAAGCATTCCCGCCGTATTAGAGTCAGCGAAATCCAGAGCCGATCGGAGCACGGAGACCAGCATGCTGCCCCCCGTAAATCTGCGCCCGAGTTTCAACATCACCCGAACCAGCCATGTGCGTCTCACCGTGGCCGATCTCACCGAGAGCCGGAATTTCTACACCAGGGCCCTGGGGCTCGTCGTCAGCGACGAGGACGAGCGCACCTGCTACCTGCGCGGTCTGGCCGAGGCCTGCCACCACAGTCTCGTCCTGGAGCTGGACGAGGAGGGGGCAGGCGCCTGCCGGAGGATCGGTTTCCGGGTCTTCCTCGACGAGGACCTCGACATCGCCCACGCATGGTTCCGCGACCGGGGGCTGCCCGCCGAGTGGGTCGACCTCCCGTACCAGGCCCGCACCCTGCACGTCACCGATCCCGCGGGGACGCCGCTGGAGCTCTGCGCGCACATGGAGACGCGGCCGAGGCTGCACATCGCCTTCGAGCACCACCAGGGCGCCCACGCCCAGCGGCTCGACCACTTCCAGACCTTCGCGCCGAACGCCTACGAGCTGACCGCGTTCTACGGCGAACTCGGCTTCCGGAACTCCGAGTACCTCGCGCACGGCGACAAGCTGCTGAGTTCCTTCATGTACCGCAAGGGCACCACCCTGGACCTCGCCCTCGTGGAGAACACGGGTCCCGCCCTGCACCACTTCGCCTACACCGTCTCCGAGAGCCGGGACATCTTCACCGCCTGCGACTGGGCGGGCATCCTCGGCTACGGCGAGGGCGTCGAGCGGGGCCCCGGGCGGCACGGCCCGGGCGGCATGCTCTTCACCTACCTCCGCGACCCGGACGGGCACCGGGTGGAGGTCTTCAACGCCCACTACCAGACCATCGACACGGAGATCGAGCCGGTGCGGTGGGACGCCGGGTCGCTGAGCACCAACGTCCGCTGGGGCTTCCCCGCGCTGGAGAAGTGGTACGTCGAGGCGTCGCCGTTCGTGGGGACCCCGCAGACACCGCCCGCCGAGCCGCCGCGGCCGATGACGCTCGAGCGGTACCTGCTCGACCGGTCCGCCCACTGACCCGTCCGTCCCCGAGGAGACACCATGGCACGCGTTCCCTACCTGCGCCGCGAGGACGCCGACGAGGCGCACAAGCCCCTGTACGACCGGCTCGAAGCCGAGCGCAAGGTCCCGACGGCGAACATCTTCCTCGCCCTGGCGGGCGCGCCGGAGCAGTTGGACGCCTTCCTGACCTACGCCAACGCGCTGCGGGCCGCCGACCTCAGCCCCAGGCTGCGCGAGCTGGCCATCCTGACCGTGGGGCACGCGACCCGCTCCGCGTACGAGGTCGCCCACCACCAGTCGCACGGTCTCAAGGCCGGGCTGACCCGCGAACAGCTCGCGGCGGTGGCCGACTTCGAGACGTCCGGCCTGTTCGACGAGACGGAGAAGGCGGTGATGCGCCTCGCGCGGGAGTCCACCCTCGAAGTCGACGTCTCCGAGGAGACATGGCGGGCCGCAGCCCGCCACCTGACGGACCGGCAAATGGTGGAATTGTCGTTGTCCATCGCCTGGTACAACTCCGGCGTCCGCATCATGGGGCTGCTGGACATCGACCTCGAGGACAATTACCCGCACCCGTTCCCGAATTCTTGATTCCACGGCACCGTACGGCCCTCAATTCCGGAGTATTTCAATGACGAAAATGCTCGCTGCACGACTGCACGCGCTCGGTGAGCCGATGTCCGTGGACACGATCGACGTGCCCACTCCGCGGCCGACCGACGTGCTGGTGCGGGTCAAGGCATGCGGAATCGTCCCCAACATGGCCAACGTGATCAACAACTGGCCCACCTGGTACCCGCACCAGCCGCTGCCCAAGCTGCCCGCGATCTTCGGCCTGGACCCGGCGGGCGTGGTCGAGGCGGTCGGCGAGGCGGTGCTCAACACCAAGCCCGGCGACCGGGTCTACGTCAGCCCGCTGCGGTCCTGCGGCAGCTGCCAGGTGTGCCGCGGCGGCGAGCTCAGCCGGTGCCGCTACTTCACCCTCAACGGGTACTTCAGCACCTCCCGCGACGGCCAGCGCATCTTCGACCTCTACCCCTACGGCGGCTTCGCCGAGTACATGACGGCGCCGCAGTACGCGATCGTCAACCTCCCCGACACCATGACGTTCGAGCAGGCGGGAAAGCTCGGCTACATCGGCACCTCCTACGGTGCCCTCAGGCACGCGGCGGCCGGCCCCGGCCAGGTCGCCCTGATCGACGGGATCACGGGCACGCTCGGCGTCGCCTCCACCCTCCTCGCCCTGGCCTCGGGTGTCTCCCGGGTCCTCGGCACGGGCCGCAACGAGGAACTCCTCAAGCGGGTCAAGGAGTTGGCCCCCGACCGGATCGAGGTCATGCGGCTGGGCGAGGGCTCCAGCGGCGAGTGGGCCAAGTCCCGCACCGGCGGCGAGGGCGCGGACTTCGTCATCAGCGCGCTCGGCGCCAAGGCCCCGGTGGAGACGATGCTCGACTCCCTGCGGGGCGTGCGCCGCGGCGGCAGGGTCGTCAACGTCGGCGGCGTGGCCGACCGGCTGCCCGTGGACGTGAAGTGGCTCATGGACGAGCAGGTCCAGCTGATCGGGTCCAACTGGTTCACCACCGCGCAGGGCCAGGAGGTCGCCGACATGGTGGCGACCGGGGCCCTGGACCTGTCGTACCTGATCACCAAGCCCTTCCCGCTGTCCAAGGTCAACGAGGCGATCTCCGGACGGGCCACGGACCTCGACGGTGGTTTCAGCAACTACGTCGTGATCCCCTGAACCCGGGATCCCCCCTGCTCACCCCGCGGCGGTCCTGTTCTGCCCTGACGCCGCCGCGGGGTGATCCCAGCACGACGGCGTACGACGGAGGTACCGGTGGAACTGCGCTGGCTGGAATCGTTCGTGGTGGTCGCGGAGGAACTCCACTTCGCGCGGGCCTCGGACCGTCTGCACCTGGCACCGTCGGCGCTCAGCGCCCAGATCAGGGCGCTGGAGTCCCATCTGGGCGCACGGCTCATCGACCGCGGACGGCGTACCCGCCCCGCCCTGACCAGTGCCGGGCGGCTGTTCCTCGAGGAGGCGCGGCTGACCCTGGCGCAGGCCGCCCGGGCCGAGGCGGTGGGCCGGCGGGCCGGGCGCGGGGAGGTGGGGCACGCCCAGATCGCGTACGTCGCCTCGGCCGCGTTCTCCGGAGTGCTCACCGACGTCCTCTCCCGCTGCGCGGCCCTCGGCACCGAACTGACCGTGCACGTGCGAGAGTTGGAGACTCCTGCCCAGTTGGAGGCCCTCGTCTGCGGGGACGTCGACGTCGGCTTCCTGCGCTGGCGGCCGGAGTACCCGCCCGAGGTGACGGCCACCTGTCTGCTCGGCGAGCAGGTCGTCCTGGCGCTGCCGGCGGCCGCGCCGCTCGCGGCGTACGAGGCCGTACCGGCGGCGCGACTGCGTGACGAGTGCTTCGTGGCCCCGCACTTCGACGAGGAGTACGGCTGCCGCGACCAGATCCTCGAGGTGGCGGAGCGAGGCGGCTTCACGCCCCGGTGCGCTCCCCCCGTGCGGGACTTCATCGCGGCTCTCACCATGGTGGGCGGCGGTCTCGGGGTGGCTCTGGTCCCGGACTCGCTGCGCCGGGTGCGGATCCCGGGCGTGGCGTACCGGCCGCTGGCGGACGTGGCGCTGACGACCCGGCTGGTCGGCGCCTACCGCAAGGGGGAGACGTCGCCCGCGGTGCGCGGCGTGATCCGCCGGCTGCGGGAGGCCGCCGCCGCCACGGCCTGAACCGTCGATCCGCGTCCGGGCGTCCGGCACGATCCGGACGCCCCCTCGGCATGTCCGGGCTCTCCTCACCACCGGACCGACGCACGTTTGTACGCGGATGACGCACCGTCCGAGCAGGTCAGAGGGGGTCTGACCGCCCTACGCTCGGCACTGCGGCACACACCATGGCGGCGGTCGGCCGCCGCCCGACGGAGGACAGCGGAGAGGCACATGACAGGGATCAGGAACGTGGGCGTCGTGGGCGCGGGCCAGATGGGCCGGGGCATCACCGAGGTGTGTGCCCGGGCCTGGCTGCACGTCACGTTGTGCGACGTGACCGAGGACAGGGCCCGGGCCGGGCTGGCGGGCGTGGCGGACTCCCTGCTGAAGGCGGAGAAGCGCGGCGCCCTCTCACCCGAGGACCGCGCGCACGCCCTGGCCGGCATCTCGGTCACCGGCGATCTCTCCCGCCTGGGCGGGGCGGACCTGGTCGTCGAGGCCGCCGTCGAGGACGAGCGGGCCAAGACGGCGCTGTTCCGGCAGCTGGGCGAGGTCACAGGCCCGGAGGCCGTACTGGCCAGCAACACCTCCTCGATCCCCATCGCCCGGCTCGCGGCCGCGGCCGGGCGTCCCGAGACGGTGATCGGGCTGCACTTCTTCAACCCGGTCCCCGTCATGCCGCTGGTCGAGATCGTCCCCTCGCTGCACACCTCGCAGGCCACCGAGCGGCGGGTGCGCGCCTTCGCGGGCGAGACCCTGGGCAAGCGGACGATCGTCGCGCAGGACCGCGCCGGCTTCGTGGTGAACTCCCTGCTGATCCCCTACCTGTTGGCCGCCGTGCGGCTGGTCGGCTCCGGCACCGCGACGGCGGAGGACATCGACACCGGGATGACCGCCGGCTGCGCCCACCCCATGGGCCCGCTGCGCCTGGCGGACCTCATCGGACTGGACACGGTGGCGGCGATAGGCGAGGCGCTCTACGAGGAGTACCGGGAACCCCTGTACGCCCCTCCCCCGCTGCTGCGCCGCATGGTCGAATCGGGCCTGCTGGGCCGCAAGTCGGGGCAGGGCTTCTTCGACTACCGGGCCGCCTGAGGTCATCGGCGCGCCGCGCGCGCCTGTCGGGGACTCATGCCGTACGCGACGAATTCCCTGTTGAATCGGCGTGCTGAAGCCGATCTCACAACTCCAACGGCGTCCTGACCATCGTCCGCCTGAGGGAGTCGCGCGCGGCGGAAGCCGAAGAGATCGCCCAGCTCAAGGCCGACGTTGAAGCACTGGTCGGCACCCTGCACCCAGGTCACGATGGAAAACAGCCACTTGCACCAGCAGCTCGCCGACCGCCATGCCACCGTCCGCAGACTGACGACGCAGGCCACGCTCGGCCCATAGCAGGCCCTTCACCGGCATTCGCGGAGAGTCCCGATACCGGTGACCTACAATTAATTGTCTACGGAAGATAATTCTCTGGAAGATGAGTAATGGCTGACGCTGACCTGAAGCTGCTGTACCGGGAACTGGTCTCGCTGGAGATCGAGTTGTGGGGCGGCATCGAGGAGCGGTTGCGTGCGGAGTACGACCTGGCGCTGACCTCGTTCGAGGTGCTGCACCTGCTGTTGAGGCGGCCTGGGCGGCGGATCCAGGACATCGCGGAGGAGTTCTCGATCACGGTGGGCGGCACGAGCAAGGTTGTCGACCGTCTGGAGGCGGCGGGGCTGTGTGGTCGGAAGGCCAATCCGAACGACCGGCGTTCCTCGATCGTCGAGCTCACCCCTGAGGGGCGGAAGCTGGTGGACGGGGCGCTGAAGGTCTTCGAGGAGGAGCTGGAACTGCGGATCGGGTCGGTGATTCCCGAGGAGTCGGTACGCGAGGTGACCGCGGTCCTCAGCACTCTGCGGGCGGCCGGACGTGCTCTGGACGCGGAACGGAAGGCCGCGGGTCAGACGCCGGTCCCGGGGACTCGGGCGCCGAAGCAGCCCGGCCGGTCGGCCTCGTGAGCCAGGGCGTCTCGGGCAGGCCAATGGGCGGCTGGTGCGGGGCAGATGAGCATGGTCATCTGCCCCGCACCAGC